>NZ_AJZD02000173.1 GCF_000272105.2 Vibrio splendidus 12E03 | reverse complement strand
CAATGCGTTATTGGCGATTGGCGCTTCGCCTATTATGGCTCACTCACAGCAAGAACTGGCAGAGATGATGTCTTTCTCTGGCGCTTTGGTGATCAACATCGGAACGCTCGACAGTGTTTGGACGCCAAGAATGTGTTTTGCTGTAGAACAAGCCAACGCGAACAACAAGGTGGTGGTTCTTGACCCTGTGGGTTGTGGCGCAAGTACGCTTCGTACCGAGACTTCTTGTGAAATCGCACGTTTAGCGGATAAATTGATCATCCGTGGTAACGCGTCTGAGATTATCGCGCTAGCGGGTGAGCAAGCACAGAGCAAAGGCGTTGATGCACTAGATAGTAGTGATGCTGCATTAGGCGCAGCGCAATGCTTAGTGGGTGAATACGGTGCGAATGTGGTTATTTCTGGTGAGATAGATTACGTTGTCACCAAAGACAGTGTTGTGATGTTAAACAACGGGCACCCAATGATGCCGTATGTAACGGGCATGGGCTGTACCTTAACTGCATTGACGGGCGCATTTGCTGCTGTTGGTGATGAAAGTGGTTTAGCGGCAGCGGCGGTATTGGGTGTGGTTGGTGAAATCGCGGCTGAGAACTCACGCGGCCCGGGTAGCCTGCAGGTGAACTTGCTTGATGAGCTGTATCAACTAGATGAAGAGACACTGATTCAACGTTTGAAGATTCAGTAGATTCAATCTAGATCTGCATTCGTAGCTTATTAAAAAGCCCTCAGCATATGTGTTGAGGGCTTTTCTATTATTGCTTCAAAACCGTATTAACTCGTTGTAGTGTTAGCTATCTCGTTATATCAGCAATTGGTTTCGTTAGGTTCTAAATCGATTCACTTGGCTCTCTAGGTGATGAGCAACCTCAGTTAAGTCACTCGCTGCGCCAGAAATACTGCTTACAGACTCTTGGTTACTTTGTGCGATGGTGTTTGCACCTTGCGCATTTTCACCCAGCGACTTAGTCAAGCAATCCTGTTCATCAACCGATACTGCGATCTGGCTGTTGGCCTGGTTCAAATCTTGAATGTGTTGGTTAATCACATGCAGGTTCTGAGAGGCTTGTTGTGCCTGAGTTGATGCATCGGAAACCGTGCTGTGGCTCTCTTTGATCGACTCTAACGCATCTTTAGCGCCACGTTGTAACGAGGTGATGAGTTCATCGATCTGGCTAGCTGAATCTTGGGTACGCTTAGCTAAGGTTCTTACTTCATCGGCTACGACTGCAAATCCACGACCTTGTTCACCCGCACGAGCGGCTTCAATAGCTGCGTTCAATGCCAGTAGGTTAGTTTGCTCAGAAACGCCTTTGATTACTTCAAGAATGGCACCAATGTTCATCGACTCTTTGTGTAGGTCCGTCACTTTTTGGCTGCTGACCTGCATGCTTTCATCGGCGCTGCCAATCTCATGCAGTGTTTTGTCTACTTCTTTCAGTCCCATCGCCACATTCTCAGTTGCTTGGTTTGCAACCTGAGACGCGTGGTTAGCACTTGCAGCAATTTCTGATGTGCTTGAAGCCAATTGATCAACGGCAGAAGAGATATTGATCATCTCATTGTTCAACTGTGTCGCGTTGGTCGAGCTGTTATTGGTCACTTGATTGAGTGACTCCGACATCTCACCAATACGCACACTAGATCGGTTCACTTCGCCAACGATATCGCGTAGAGATTCAATAGTAATCTCCATGTTGGTCAGCAGTTCGCCGATCTCATTTTTGCTCTCAATGTTCACTTCGACATTCAGATTGCCTTGAGAAAGTTCGTTGGTGATCTGCTTAACCTGCGCAAGCCCTTTAGTAATTGAACGAGTAACCAAAACAGCGCTTGTCATACCAATGATTAAAGCCACACCCGTTAGCAAGAAGATGATTTGAATCGAACGTTTTTCACTGGCTTGCAGTTCAGGCGTCAATGCTTGTTTCTGTTGCTCTAGAATGCTTTGAGCATCCGCGACTGCAATAGCCAAGCTGTCACCAATCGAGGCAAGAGTCGCGGTTCTTTGCGTGTTCTCAATCATCTGTTGATGAACTTGCTCAAAGCCTTTTGCATACGCTTCGCGCTGGTTAGAGAAGTCTTCAATAAGCTCGCTTTGGTAAGGGGATGATTTGAGAGACTCAATGTCGCCTTCAATACCTGGCAGCGCGTATTCAAAGATATCTTTACCCGCTTCATAGGTTTTTAGGTCGTTGTTGTTTGAGTAACTCAGTACAGTGATCTTGGCTGCGAGGAAGTTCTCCATCAACATACCCGCGTATAAGCTCGCGTTTGGATCGTTGTTGTTGTAAGACTCATACAACAAGCTCTGAGCGGCTTTGAGGGCGTTGGTTTCTCGTTTGACCATCTCGACATTCACCAATTGGTCGATGAGCAGCTGGCTCTGTTTCATTGAGCCATAAGCCGTGTCAAATGCCGCCACGCTGTCTTGCACTAATTGCAGACTAGCTAGGCTATCGGTTTTGGTGGTGGTTTGGATTAAGTTGTTGAGTAGTTCATCAATCGCGAGTTTGCTTGATTGATAATTCGTTTCGTATTGCTCATCCAATGACTCTAAGTAACGTTCAGAGGCTAAACGCATCTGAAGAAAGTGCACTTGAATGTTGCCTGACAGTGTCGCTTTCTGGCTGAGATCACTGTATTGACTAAAGCCGTTCGACAAGGTTTGGATACCTTTGTAACTCACAAGGCCTGAAATGACGAAAAAGAGTAAGCAGATGGCATAACCAAGCTTGATCTTAAACGCTATAGAAAGGTGGCGCATAACTATCCCTATATTTACCTGATTCCTTCACTGTGGAGTATTTCATAAAACAGCGTTCTGGGCATGCTTGAAGTGAATTCTTTGTGTAATAAGTAACGCTTTAGTTAAAAAGTTCAGGTTTTTCGGTATGCTTTCAACGAGTTGCGTATTCGATGGTGCGTGTGTAATTGAGCTAATTTAGTATTAACTTCCATGCACATGATGCGATTTGTCGGTAAAATAGTGCAACGCCAATTTTAGACATCGACTCCAAAGGTACGATATGAACCCTTATAAGCTCTATTTAGTAACGGATGACCAACAAGATTTAGAAACGCTTAAGTTTGTGGTTGAACAAGCGGTTGCGGGTGGCGTCACTATGGTTCAAGTAAGAGAGAAACATGGGGATGTAAGGGCCTTCATTGAACGAGCACAAGCCGTAAAGTCGATTTTGGTTGGCTCAGGTGTTCCGCTGATCATCAATGACCGAGTGGATGTGGCATTAGCCGTCGATGCCGATGGTTTGCACTTAGGGCAATCGGATATGCCGGCAGTATTAGCACGCAAGCTGATTGGCCCTGATAAGATTCTTGGTCTATCAATTGAAACTGAGCAGCAACTACAAGAAGCCGACAGCTTGCCGATTGATTACATTGGCCTCAGCGCGTTGTTTGCCACACCGACTAAGACAAATCTTAAGAAACATTGGGGCTATGATGGAATTAAAATGGCGTTGGAGACAACGAAGCTACCGATTGTGGGTATCGGTGGAATCAACGAGTCGAACATTCCGCAGTTGGTTAAGACTGGTATTCATGGATTAGCCTTGGTATCAGCGATATGTCACGCTGAAAGCCCAAAACAAGCGACGCAGGATTTGCTATCTCTGATGGGAGAGTGAAGGGGGGGGGAGTAGAACTAGAAAACAAATGAGGTTGGTCATCTGTTTTCTAGTGGAAGCACAAGCACAGAGTTGTGCTACATGTGTTTATCGATGGAGCATTTAAGGTGCTCTATCTAACACATCGTTTGGTCTATTGAATGCACAGAGCAACCGTGCCGATGACCATAATAACGATCGCAGCGTACCAACCGTATTGTGCAGTTTTATCAGCAACAAACACCTTAATGTAGTTGATCTCTTCATGCGCCATTGCGATGAAGTCCGTGTAGTTAATCGACAACTCACGGCTAGCCTCTTTCAGGTCTTGTTGAAGCTTGTTGAAAGACTCATCGATGAAGCCCTTTGTTTCCGAAGCAGACGGAGTAGCAGTTAACGCTAGGCTATTCCAAACCGCCATACGCGATTCATATTCGCTTTCACTGACACAATTAAGTACGCGTAAATCATACTCTCGTTTGTTACGCTCTTTACCCATTTTCTCAGGGCAAATATTTCTTAAAACGTTCACGACAAATTTTCCAAAAGGTTCATTTAGATATAAAAAAGCACTCAAAGAGCGCTCATAAACTGGGTGCGAATCAATATTCAAAAAGTGATCTATTTGAAACCGATATAAGCGACTGCAAGGCAGGGCGTTTATCTGGGAGATTTGAAGTTGGGTCAGTGGTGTTAAAGAGCGATTTGGGTCTGTCTAAATTCATTTGAAAAGACAAACCCGTTGGGATCGCAGTGTAGTTAGGTCACTTTTGGACATCAACTAGGGTGTTCTATCCAGACGACAAAGATATTTATCGGCAAGATAAGCAGAAATGAGGTAGCAGTGGTGAGTTCCACGCCGATATTGAATCTCTGAACTGACGATGTTTGAAGATTAGGGAGCTTAGTTTGCCTGCCATTGATTGTATTGCAGTGAGTGCCTCTTAAACTGCTCGATAAGGCTGGTGAGAACTGGGCCATTGATGTGGCTGCGAGACACCAAACAACCCACTGGAGTAATCCAACCACCATGCTCGTGTGAAACAGGTAACGCCACAAGATCGCCTTTTTGAATGCCTTCCATCACCATCATTTCAGGCACATTTGCCCAGCCAACGTTCTGTTCAACGAGATCGATGATCGTTTTGTGGTTGTTGGCATACCAAAGCATCGAGCTAATACCGTAGGTGAACCACAGTTCGCGCTGCTTTGAACTGCGATGCACACATTGGCGATAACGCTTTAGATCTGAGTCTTGTACTACCGACATTTGGCTGAGTTCGTGAGTGGCGGAGCTAACCGTAAGAAAGCGGGCTTGGCCCAGTAAGAAGAAGTCCATATCCACTTTAAGTTCACCATCCGCATAGATGATGCCAATCTGCGCTTCGCCACGTCTCACCAGGTCTTCAACATCGAAGGTTGAGGTCGTAATAATATCGAAGTGTGTGATTGGGAACTGATCGGCCAGTGAGCTGATTATCTTAATGAAATTCTTATCTATGATGCTTTCATCAACCGCAATGATCAGTTCGTGCTCATCTTCTTGGGTCAGCGATTCTACTTTTTGGTCGAAGTACTTTTGCTGGTCAAGGATCGACTTGGCCACAGGCAATAACGCTTTACCTTTGCTGGTTAAAACGGGGATGTTTTTCTCTCGGTTAAACAGCTCTTGGTCGATGGCAATTTCTAGGTTGGCGATCGATTGGCTGACTCCAGACTGAGCGCGTTTCAGTTTGCGAGCGGCGGCAGAGAAAGAGCCACTTTCACACACGGTGACGAATACTTTTAGTTGCTCAAAACTGTACATGTTACCTCTCGCTCAATACCAAATAGGATGACAATGCTCAGGCTATCACTAATCGTGATGGCTGTTAACTTTCTCTTATTATTTTCGATGACATAATCCGAGCTAATCCAACACAGACTAGATTATTTAGAGGAATGTATGAGTACGTTAGAAAGAGTGTTCCACTCAGTGTTATTCGAAGTTTTGGCTGTAACACTTTCAATTATAGGTTTAGCGATATTTACCGATCATGATGTGAATGCCTTATCAGGAACCATGATAGTTGTTGCGACCATCGCCATGATTTGGAACTACTGTTTCAACCGCATTTTTGATCGCTACTTCACGGGTGAAAAATCAAAGCGTTCGCTCAAGTTACGTGTTTTTCATGTCGTGCTATTTGAGGCAGGCTTGCTGGTGGCGACGATCCCAGTGATGGCTTACTTACTTGATGTGGGGATTTGGCAGGCATTTTTAATGGATATCGGCGTGACCATTTTTATTACCATTTACGCGTTTGTGTTTAATCTGACTTATGACCATGTTCGAGCATTCTGGGTACGCAGAGGGGAGCTAGCCGTTCAGTAATCTACCAAGTCAGTAAACACTATTTTGGCCACTAACCGTTTGTTTATTCGTTATTTTGACGGAGACATTCGGTTAGTAGGCCTAGGTAACCCATCGTTTGTTCTGCTATCTTAAATAAGGTGATAATTAGAGTTCTAGAAAGAACAGATTAAGAGGAAAGGATGCCAAATACCTCTCAGATAATGACAGTGGTAGATAAGAAGGAAGTCGAGCTGTTTGCGGAATTGTTCAAACATATCGATGGTGAAATCTACACCTTGTTACGCAGTGCCAAAATCCCCAATGACATTCTCACCAGTAGCGACCATTACGAGTACCTCCCTGAGACCACCATTAAAAACGTGGTCAAAATTATGGGTGAGTCGGCGTCACGAGAAGAGTTTTCACTGTTTATGTGGAGCTTTTGCAAACAAACCTATGTGCCAAGGTTCGTCGCTAAACTAAGTCATCAGGATTCGCTAAAGAGCACGCTAGACCAATTTGGTGAGCAGTTGAAGCTCGTATCCAATGGTGCGAATGTCTATACCAAGCCATCCGGAGGCAAGTGGTGGTTGGTTCGCGAGAAGCCATTTACTAACGCACCTTGGTTTAAGTTCGCTGAACTGTTCTCTGTTATTTTCATTAACGAGCTACTTTCAGTATTAACGAAAGGTCGTTGGAAGCCGTCTGAGGTCGGAATTCAGAATGGCGACCTCGAATGTTTTCAATCTCTACCACAAATGGGCAGTGCTCAGTTTTATACGCATAGACCGGTCACAGCTTTTGAGATCCCTGAAGAAATCATGCTTGCGCCTATCGTGTTGTCAAAGAGCGGCCATACACCTGAACTAACCACGCCTCTACCCAGCTCATTTCTGAGCGCATTCAAACTTGTGATTAAACCTTATCTCACGATGGGGAAGCTCCCAATTAGCTTGGCATCTGAAATTCTGAATATTCATGTCAGAACCATCCAACGCAGACTAGAAAACGAAGGTGTCGTCTATAAAACCTTGATAGAAGAGATGGTGCTCGAGCAGGTTTTGGAACTGCTCACGCAGTCGGATTTGTCGATTACTCAAATAGGCACAAAGATGGGCTACGCTGACTCCTCTCATTTTACACGTGCCTTCAAACGACAGATGAACATGACACCAAGACAGTATCGAAAAGAGCGGCTACAACAACGCTAATAGAAGTTGTAGCCGAAATAACGACTGTATCGAAATCATTACGTAAGCAGGACTTGATCCGCATAATTAATCGTTGTCACCAAATGGCCATTTTTCAACATTGAATACTGTCAGTATCACTACTAAGTTATTGAATGTTGATGAGTTGTTTTATCTTGTTGTTTGCGAGTGTCGCGGGTAATGAAAAACACCTTTGAAACCTCATAACACTCATTAGTAGTTACGGAATCGTTATGGGAAGTGGATTCCACTCATTTATGGATAACAAGGTGTAAAAATGAAAAATACTGGCTTAAAGCTCTCTGTTGTGGCTCTTTCGTGTTCATTTGCTCTTTCTGCAAATGCAGCATCAACGCTATTTACTAACGTCGATGTGTTCAATGGTACTGAAAACAAATTGTACGAAGACCATCATGTATTAGTCGAAGACAATCTCATCAAACAAATCTCTGTGAGCCAGATCGAGGCTGGTGACGCTGTAGTGATCGACGGCGAAGGCAAAACGCTAATGCCGGGTTTAATCGAAGGCCACGGACACTTACTGCTGAACGGCGGTAATCTAAGTGACCACGAAAACAACCGAACGATCGAAGAGTTAGCCGCGCGAGCGACAGTGAACGCGAACGCCGCGTTTCAATCGGGTTTCACCACGTGGCGTGATGCTGGTGGCTTGAATACTGGCTTACGTAAAACAATCGATTCTGGCATGTTGCCGGGCCCACGACTTTACACATCAGGCGCATTTATTGGCCCGACGGGTTCGCATGCCGATTTCAGTAACCTAACCACGGCTAACCAACACTTCTTTGGTTCATCAACCAGTATGGCTCGAAATAGCGTTAGCTTTAATGCCGACGGTATTACCGAAATCAAAGCGGGTGCATACGCTGATATCATTATTGTTGAAGGCAACCCACTTGAAGACTTGTCAGTGATTGGGGCAAACGAAAAATGGTTTGATGCAGAGCCGCGCAGCCCTGAAATCGACACCATTAAAGTCATCATGAAAGATGGCAAAGTCTACAAAAACACGCTGTAACTCAGTTCGACAACTCAGTTAAAAAATTAAGCTTTAATGGGTGACCTATTTGGGTAGGTCACCCCTCTTCAAGGTGTTCTATATGCAAAAAATGCTTTCTCTTATCCTGTCAATGGTATCACTGACGACCGTTGCTTTACCTACTTTTGCTGAAACAGCGATGAATCTTGAGTGGCAAGATCTGAACTCAGAGTCTCACGAAATGAAAGTAGAAATGCCGGATCTAACCGATCAACAAATGCGTCTATTACAAGGTGTGATAGCAATGAGTGCATCAGAGGAAGAGCAAGTTCAACAACAGGTTTTATTATTCAAACAAACGCTAAAAGAGCAGGGTGTAGACGCAGACGAAATGATCGCACTGCGTGATGAATACATGCAAACCATGAAAGCAAACGCCGAAGCCATCACGACAGAGTTTGATGGCAAGAAAGTACGAGTTCCCGGTTTCATCGTTCCACTGGAGTTCTCCGAGGGCATGACCGCAACCGAGTTTCTGTTAGTGCCCGTGGCGGGTGCGTGTATTCACATGCCACCACCACCTGCAAACCAGATTGTGCGCGTGTCTTTCCCTGAAGGCTTTCAGGTACAAAATGTTCAGTACCCAGTGTGGGTAGAAGGTGACTTTAGCTCGAACAAAGTGACTGAAGAGGTCTTCCTAGTCGATGGTAAAAGTAACCTCACTATGGGTTATGAAATGAAAGCTTCGATGATCGAAGACTATTATGAAAAAGAAAATTAATGGTTGTCATCAAATGACAATTTTCAATGTGAGTAATAACTAAAATAAAACTAACTTAAAAAGCACTGGTGACATGATGAACTCAAGATTCTCTAAAATAAGTATGGCTATTGTGATGGCGGCAAGCCCAATGAGCGGCGTTGTTTACGGCGCTAACTTTGAAGGCCCGGATTCTGTTGAAAATACAATTGCAGAGCAGAAAGCACAAAAGAAATCTTGGAGGGAGTCATTAGCTGAAGATGGTTTTACATTTGGTGCAGATTACTTTGCTTTGGGGCTGACCTCAGGGGATGGAGTTGGCGGCGATAGCGTTGATGCATCGTCGGGTGTGGCACGATTATACGGTTCATGGCATCTATTCGGAAAGGACACACAGAACTCAGGTAGCCTGGTTTGGAAGGTGGAACATAGGCATGCTTATGGTGATACTGCGCCAAAAGAGTTTGGTTTTATAGGTTCAGACCAAATTGGATATGTAGGTTTGATAGCACCGGCTTTTAGTGACCAAGGGTTTCGTGTTACGGACTTAAATTGGAAGCAAAAAATCAACGATGGCAAAGGCACTATTGTTGTCGGTTGGCAGGATGTGACGAACTATGCCGATGTTTACGCCCTAGCAAGCCCATGGTCTGGTTTTACTAACTTGGCATTCTCGACAGGCTCTGGTGCGATGGGCTTACCTGATGATGGTGTATTGGCCCTTTCTGCTGGTCATATGTTGGGCGAAAATTTTTATGTCGTAGGTGGTATCGCGGACGCAAAGGGGAAATCAGATGACATTTTTGATGGCTTTGATACTGCCTTTGGTAGTGATGCGTCTTACTTCACCACACTGGAATTAGGTTGGACGGCTTCGCAAGAGCAGATCTACACCGATAACTTCCATGTGACTTTTTGGGATTTTGGTGACGATACGCGCCATAACCTCGCTTACCCAGACCAAAATAATACTGACGGTGGTAAAGGTGTGAACTTCTCATGGAGTCAGTTCATGACTGATCAAGTGATGCCGTTTGTACGTGGTGGTATCTCTGAAGGGCAAGTCGCGCTATATGATAAGTCGCTGAGTGTTGGTTTCGGTTATTTCGGATTAGGTAAGCCAACAAACAATCTTGGTGTAGCTGTCAATTGGTCTGAATTGAATGAAGAAATTCTGCAACCAGTCGCAAATTCAGACGAGCAGTGGACTGCGGAGATCTACTACAACATGCAGTTTGGTGACCATTTCCAAGTAACACCTGACATCCAGTACATAAAGGATCCTGCATTCTCCAATGAAAGCAGTGCTTGGGTATTCGGTATTAGAGCGAGAGTCTTTATCTAACTTCTCTGCTTGTTAATCGCTGAAACGTAAAGAATATATGTAAAAAGTGAGCCTTGATAGGCTCACTTTTTCGTCTTAGGTGTGTGTCAAAAGCGACTATGCTTTTTCGGCTTTGGGCGTGTCATCAAGTGCGAAGTAGATCTTTGAAACAACAATCTCTGCGACCAAAATCGTGAATACCACAGCGAAGAACGCCACCACACCATTCCAAGGGCCTGTGAAGTCTACCTTGTCTCCAAATAAGATATTGATGGCTTCCAACATCACAAACTTAGAGCCCACCAAAATCACGTAACTGGATAAACCGCGATAAATCTTAGGCGCAGTCCCCGGTTTAGATTTGAAGTAATCCGCCAGCTTATGTTCTAAGCCGATAGACAATTTGAGTAGGAGTTGAAGCAAAATCGCAGCTGCAAATGAGATGGTGAATGATTCGATATTGACGAAGTCCCAGTATTCATCAAAAAAATTAAGAACCGTTAAATCGACGAGTACCGCAAGCGTGTATCCGACAAAGAGTCGTTGGGGTGTATTAAATCCATATACTTTTTCTATATTGCTCATCTACTTCTTCCTGAGTAAAGGATTATAAAAAACTTAGGAGTTAATCTTATAATTTTCAAATGCTTATTGTTTTATATGCGAAACAGGTCTTAAAGTCGGCTTGGCGTATTATGGTAAGTAAGGGTTTTAAGAATGATCCAAGATAAGACTCCAATTTAGACAGGGCGCATATGATTATTCATTTTAGAATCCAAGACGTAGAAGAGCTTTGGGGATCCATCGATTTGGCAACGCTCTTGCAGCTGGAACTGAGAGCAGTATCAACCACACCGTTAACTCTCTGATTGAAATAGTTAAGTTACCAATTACACTTGAAGCATAAGTTTGAAAGGAGTCAACTTAATGCTTTCACCCCAATCGCTGTATTCCTCTTCTATTGCTCTGATCTTAACTGGCCTTTTTTCATCCTCGGCCTGTGCCTCAAATGAAGCGATTCAAAATCGTTTAGAGAAGATCTTCGCGGCTTCTATTACGTTGACTGACAGCGATGCCGTATCTATAGGCTTTGTTGATTTTGACCCTAATTCATTTATCAATTTGAACGACAATGGTTTCGGCTCCGATAAAACCATCGATACTCGAAGCCAAGTGAGTGTGGGCTCCATTCCTTATTCTTCGGTGATTAACACCGATGATCCTGATCTTGACCTTATTTGGTCTGTGCGAGGGTCTTATGCGCTTTCTGAACAGGATATTGAAATCTCACCGGAAGTGACCTCTGACCGTCGTGTTAACCCAAACAAAGATTCAGTATTGGGCCTGTATGGCTTTTTCGGAGGGCAAAACCATTTAAACCAGTATTGGTCTATCGCCTATGGGTTAGGCACTCACTTGCTCTATTACCGCAATAAATACGAATACAACAACAGCTACTCTCAAGCATTTCAATCTCAGCTAGATGGCTACGCATTGAATACATCAGCATGGGCGCTTGTTGCTGAACCTTCAGTCAAACTTCAATACTTGCAACCAAAGGAGTGGGGCAGCTGGAATGTCTCTTCTCGAGTGCGTTATTTCTATGGGACTGGATGGGGTGAAGCGAACGATGGCGATATCGGCAACCCTGAAGGGATGCGATTTATTAATGAACTAGAGTTTAGGCAAAATGTTGCGCTCGATGCTTGGTCGTTAAACAACCCTCAGGTCCACTATAACTTTAGAAGAATCGATATAGCAGGGGATTTAACGGATCCTTTAGATACACACTATTACTATGAATTCGGCGCTGGGTTGGTGTTCGATGTCCCTTACGACTCTTACTTCTTTGATAACTTCGGTGTCGGGATTAACTTCAATTATGGCAGCTCACTCAGCGGTGGTAGTTTGCTCTTCTTACTCAACAATTAGCATAAGTTGTTGATCTTCAAAGTACCCATATAATTTGAATTTGTATGTGTCGTAAAATGGTAAATATCTTAATCAAAACTTAGCCATCATAGTCATTCGCCCATCACCAG
The DNA here is from genome assembly GCF_000272105.2 of Vibrio splendidus 12E03. Taxonomy (GTDB): domain Bacteria; phylum Pseudomonadota; class Gammaproteobacteria; order Enterobacterales; family Vibrionaceae; genus Vibrio; species Vibrio splendidus_I. The sequence goes on along the minus strand of NZ_AJZD02000173.1, from coordinate 7,030 downwards.
AGCAAACTATGAACAAGTTAAGTTATGACCGAAAAATGCCGCTATACGTGGTGTCTGCACTTGTCCTCAATATGGCATTTAGCTTGTGGTTGCTGAGTATTGCTTCTACGCCAGCCATGGTTTTTTCGGTGTGTGCGTTGTTTTTACTTAGCACTCTTATTACCGCACGCCTTTATCGACATGAAATGGCTCAAAGCAAGAATAACTTGTCGGAAGCGATCATTGATGGTGTCGCAGGTTTTATTGTCCTCGATAGTCAATTGAGAGTCATACAAGTGAATCAACAGTTCTCTCGGGTTTCAGGTTATGCCTTTGACCAAGTTGAATCTCGTCCGATTTCTGATCTCTGTTTTATGAATAACAGCAGCCTAATCGCGACCATTACTCGCTCACTGAAGGAAAACCAGAGATGGAAAGGTGAGTTGAGTGGCGTAAGTCGACTTGGTGAGCAGTTTACCGTTAACGTTGTAGTGGAAAAGCTAACCGAAATCCTGCCGCACAATAATAAGTACGTGGTGACCTTTACGGATATTAGCCGACGTAAGATATTGGAGCGTCGATTAAGAATGCTGGTGGAAACCGATTCACTGACAGGGTGCTGGAATCGACGCCGTTTTGATAACGACTTAAAACATTATTCAAACCTGGCAGAGCGTTATGGTTACACGCATTCTTGTTTGGCGTTGATCGATTTAGATCACTTCAAGGCTATCAATGATAATCACGGTCATGACCAAGGTGATTCAGCGCTGAAAGAGGTCGCTGAACTGTTGAGAAACAACAGCCGAGACACTGACATCGTCGCGCGAGTAGGCGGAGAAGAGTTCGCTATCTTGATGCCTGAAACCAATTTAGCAGAAGCGTTTGAGGCGATGTATCGATTGAAAGGAGTGATTACCAAAGGGACAACATTGAACCTGACCGTGAGCAGTGGTGTGGCTGAAATACAGGCGCAAGCCGAAGCGACCTATCGCAGTGCAGATAAGGCACTTTACCGCGCTAAAGGTAACGGGCGAAATAGAGTGTGTAGCTCTAGCTCAGGCTGTGCGACCTCCATCGCGCTTTGCTAAGAGTTGGTCGCACTTAGCTAATCGGTGAGAGTGGTATCTAAGCCGAGATTGAGCGTTGGTAAATCTTTGGCGTAAGGCCAGACACACGCTTAAACGCACGGGAAAAATGAGAGATGTTGGTGTAACCGAGCTGGCTAGAAATGTAGGTCAGTGTGTGGCCTTCTTCCATCAGTTCGCAAGCTACCGAAAACATCAGGTTCTCTTTGATCTTTCGATAAGTGGTATTTTCGTTCTTGAGTTTGCGTTGGAACGTTCGCACTGAAAAGTTGAGCAGCTCTGCGGCGTCTTCAAGAGAGAGGTCTTGCTCTTTCATGTACGGCTCTAGAAGCTCATAAACGCTATCGGTAAAGCTGGTATGCCACTCAATGAGTGTCGGTTTAGCACTGAGCTCTTTTGATGTTAAGCGGATAGGGAGCTGTAAGATTTCGTCAGGAATAAGCACTGCCGTCGACGACTGATTAACAAACAGCTGGCAACTATTTGGTACTAGTGTTTTGACGACATCGATATCGTGCCCTTGCAAGCGAACCTTACTAGGTAACCAGGGTGATTGAGATAAAATGGTTATTAATTCAATGATATAAATTATAGCAAATGCTTCGCCCCATTCGAACATAGGTGAATTATCTTCAGGGGCTGTACGGCAAAACCAGCTCTGATTGTGCTCTTGAATAAACTCGACTTTGCTGCCTGGTGAATCATAGGAAAAAATTGAATTGATCTGTTTTAACGAATCACCGATGGTTTCGAATTCGGTAAATTGATGCAAGACATTTGGGATGATTCGACGTCGAAATGCTAGCCCAAGAACATCGGTGAACCGAGAGACACCTAGTTGTGCTGATGTAAGATAAATCAAACGTTTGATTGATTCTGATGGCACAAAATCACTTTCTGATTCGATAAGGTCGGGTGGTAAACCCGAGTCTTTGAGCAACAAATGCAAATCAAGACCATAGTCAGAAAAAACCTGAACCAGAATCTTAGCGTAGTTCGTTTGAATTACCGGGACTTGGTAGTGACTGGAGGTCATGAGTATACAATCCTGTATATATTGTCGCATTATTAGACGTGCATATAATTTGCAACGTTTTGTTTACTAAATCTAACTCTATTTACTTGAGTTTTCCATCGCTGGGTTTATTTTTAAGGTATTAATTTTGTTGATGTTAGTTATCTAGAAGGGAGTCCCATGTCAGAAGTCAACGGGAATAAGCAAGAAGCCAATGAAGAAGTTGGCCAGCAAGAAAATGGAAAAGACAGAGTAAGAAAAATTACAAACTACTTATTGTTGTTTGTCGCATTCATGTTGATCTTCAGTGTCATTTCAGACCGCATCATCCCTATTACAGATAATGCACGTGTAAAAGGTTATATCGTTCCAATCAAGCCTGAGGTATCAGGTAAAGTACTCGATATTCTAGTTCAACCTAACCAATTGGTTAATCAAGGCGATAAGCTCGCTATTTTAGACGATTCTGATTATAAAATTGCCGTACAACAAGCTGAGCAAAACTTAGAAATTGCTGGCCAAAATGTCGGAGCTCAAACCGCGAGCATTGCTTCAGCTCAAGCGAAGCTCACGTCAGCGATGGTAGAGAGACAAAATACCAAGTTACAAGCCAAGCGTGTTTTAGAGATGGCTGACAAAGGTGTGGTTTCTAAATCCGATGCGGACAAAGCGCGAGCTTCACTAGCGACGTCTCGAGCGGCGGTTGTAAACGCGGAAGCAGACCTTGACCGTGCTAAGAAGCAAATGGGTAAAGAAGGTGAAGAAAACAGCCAAGTAAAAGCGGCGTTGCTAGCTCTTGAACAAGCTCAATTGAACCTAGAGCGCACTGTGATCACAGCGCCGACGCAAGGTGGTGTTTCTAACTTTAGCCTGTCTGAAGGTTTTTATGCATCAGCAGGGCAAGCAATCATGACCTTTGTTTCAACGGAAGATATCTGGATTGAAGCTTATTATCGCGAGAACAGCCTAGGTAACGTTACGGTCGGTGATGAAGTCGAAGTAGCGTTAGATTTTGCACCGGGCAAAGTGGTAAAAGGCCGAGTCAGTAGCATCGATTGGGGTGTTGATTGGGGACAGAATGATCAAGCAGGTAAGCTTGCGCAAGCCAACCAGCAAACGGGTTGGTTGCGTCAAACACAGATGCTTCCTATCACCATTGAATTTGATAATGAAGAAGTGACAGGCATGCTCCGAGTAGGTGGACAAGCGGATGTGATTGTTTATAGCGGCGATAACTTTGTGTTCAATGCGATAGGCAAGGTATGGATTCGTTTGATTAGCGTATTGTCTTATGTCCGATAAGCCGATTCCTGACCAACAAACACAGCAACGGATCCTGCGATTTACGGTCGGGGTCACGTTGGCTGTTTTCTTGGCGGCGTGGATAAACTGGCCACTTGCGTTTGTGGCGCCAGTGTTCACTGCTAAGTTCTTAATTGATAAACCAAATCTCCATAAGGAAACGGTCTACGAATTGCTCTTGGCCGTTGTGGTGACAATGGGGTTAGGTTTATTGCTGTCGCGAGGAATTACCCATTATCCAATCCCATTGCTGATTTTAGTGGGGCTAATGATGCTTTGGGGCTACTACTTGTTTGTCGACCCAAAATGGAACCTGTTCGCCACCATACTGTTGATTGCCGTGTTGATGTTGCCTTTTATGGCGATTGATAACCCTGGCGTATCAGTAATGCTGGCCTCTGGCCTAGCGACCTCTGGTGTGGTTTCAGTCATGCTTTTTGCGTTAGTGCATGTGTTTTTCCCTGAGCCTAAATCGGAGTTCTCAGGCTTCGCTGCTGCGCCACTCGAAAAGAAACAGCGTTGGTATGCGGCCTTTAGGGCGATGATTATCTCCTATCCAGTGGTTTGTTTTTTCTTTATTTTTCAAATATCTGAAGCTTTGCTGACAATGATGTTCATTGCGTTGTTATCGTTGATGATTACGTCAGAGAAGTCGATAAAGTTGAGCGCTTTTCTGGTGATAAGTAACGGTATAGGGGGATTACTGGCGATTGCTGCTTTTTCAATTCTTTCTATAGTACCCAATATTGTCTTCTATTCTTTGTTTATAGGACTTATTGCCATTCTTATGGCTACCAAGATCTACACGGTTCCCGAAAAAGCACCTATTTTCGCCACTGCATTTAGTACGTTGCTCGTACTGGTTGGTAGCACATTGATGAGCTCCGGTGATATCGATAGCAACACCCTTATACGCATATTCCAATTAGTGTTAATTGGAATATATATGATTTTGGCTTCTCTATTCCTAGAAACACGGAATTGGAAGTTCCTACAAAATCAGCCTTAATTTTGTCTAACAAGGACGTCTCATGAAGTTAACCGATGATTTTTCAAAACAGGCGATAGACGCTGCCATCAAGATCGCAGCGATTGCCATGCTCGTGTATTGGTGTTTTTCGATTTTGCGCCCATTCATTCTTTTGGTGATATGGGGTGCGATCATTGCGACAGCCTTGTATCCAGTGGCGGTCGCAATTTCAAATAAAACCGGGATGTCGAAAGGTAAAGCCAGTGCATTGCTGAGCTTTATTGGTGTGATTCTATTATTTATTCCTTTGGCGGCGCTTTCTTCTGGTATCTACACCAGCGCGACTGACCTGATGACAGGGCTTCAAGATGGCACATTGTCATTGCCTAAACCGAAAGAGTCCTTACAAGATATTCCATTAATAGGGGAAAAGGTTTATTCAACCTTGGTTGCCGCCTCGAACAATATTGAAGGCACTTTCATAAAGTATGCAGACGAAGTTAAACAGTTCGCGACGAAAGCGGCTTCTGTTCTTGGCTCGCTAGGTGGTGGCTTCATTCAATTTATCATCTCGACCATCATTGCTGGTGCGTTCATGAGTAATGCCGATAAATGCCAAACGGGTGTGACTCACTTAGTGGCGCGCTTAACAGACGGCAAAGGAGAAGAGCTGGTACAGCTCTCTAAATCGACCGTGCGCAGTGTTGTGCAAGGTGTGATTGGTGTTGCTGTGATTCAATCCATGATGTCGGCAATCGGTTTGGTGATTGCAGGCGTTCCAGCGGCTGCGTTTTGGGCGCTAGCTGTACTGCTCATTGCGATAATCCAACTTCCACCGATTCTTGCGCTATTACCTGCGATCATTTACATGTTCAGCGTTGAATCGACACTGGCGGCGAGCTTGTTCTTAGTGTGGTGTATTTTAGTGAGCGGCAGTGACGCTATCTTGAAGCCAGTACTACTGAGCCGTGGCTCTCACATTCCAATGCTGGTTATTTTATTGGGTGCATTGGGTGGAATGGCGATGTCAGGCATTGTCGGTTTGTTTGTTGGTGCCGTGATTCTGAGTTTGACCTACGAGCTGATGATGGCGTGGCTTGGGCTTGAAGAGAAAAACCAAGCAGAAGTAGAGACAGACAAAGCAGAGACTGAGGTGAAATAGATGAAGGCAGTCTCGAAAGACGACAACTTCTACTTCTTATTCTATGCACTGTTGGTGTTGTTTTTTGGTTGCGCGGTGATGCAGCAGTTTTACCCGCAAGGTCAGAAAACAATCCTATTTCTCATCATAATTACCTTAGCGAGCTCAATTGTTGGTATCAATAGAGAGCGAGCCTTGTATCGATCTTGGTATGGTCTGTTGTTGATAACAGCGTCCGTATCAGGTGTATTTTCGTTTTTGGAAGGTTATAACCTGTCGATAGTGACGTTATCGGCGTTGGCTGCGTTTTTGTTCTCCCATATCTACTCAGCGTTAAAGCAGGTGATGAAAGCAAAAACGGTGACGCCCAATCATATTATCGGGTCAATCTGTATCTACTTGCTGTTAGGCTTTGCTTGGTCGACTATCTACTTGTTGATTTTGGAAATTTTTCCTAGTGCATTTAACGGTTTAGAAGAGAAAGTCTGGTTAACGAATTTGTTCAATGCGATGTACTTTAGCTTTATCACTCTGACCACTGTTGGCTATGGAGACATCTCACCAGCTCTGCCTATTGCTCAATTCTTTGTGTTTATGGAATCCATTATTGGTAGCTTTTACTTAGCCATAATGGTAGCGAGCTTAGTGAGTATTCGGCTCGCACAGTCTCAATCCCAATAGAGCGCATATAAAGAAGCCCGGCAATTGCCGAGCTTTTTCTATTTGATGAGCTTCAAAGTTTCTTTAAGTTGGAACTCTGTGTGGGCGATGAATCTTACGCTTCTGTGCCTTGAATCTTCTCTAACTCAGCGATAGTCGTTTGCGATACAAGTTGACCATCCATGTAATAGCTAACGTTTTGACCGTCTTTAATACCCGTTAGAGTCGCCGTTTCACCAGAGGTATAGACGATGTCCATTTGAACCGTATTCTCGTCGATCTTAATCATCTCACCCGTTTCAATCGTGCGATTGTTTGAAATTGGGCCTACAGGAGCTTCTTTAAGGCTTGGGTCTAGCTCATCGTTCACTTTGAAGTGAGTATCTGTTTTTGTATCAAATACGTGTGGAGAACCGCTGATCGGGTTTTTACCTGTCCAGAATTCAAGTGAGTTGAATACGACATAGTCGGCTGCGGTTGTAATACCGTATACAGGCGCTAATAAGAAGTTTACACCTGCACGAGCATAGCGGTTATCGACAACTTCAACGTTAAATTTCATCACTTTCCCTGTTACGGCATTACTACCGATACAACCAGTTAGCGCAGAAGCCAAAACCGTTAGTCCTACAATTTTAAGTGCAATCTTTTTCATTTTAGTACCTGTATAAGTTAGAAGTCTGTTTTGTTGGAACAGGTGTAGTATGGTTTTTATTCGATGGTCAGTTTTACCATTTAACGCCATTAGCGATATAAAGTGGTCACGCACTTCAAGCATCAGATTTTGGTCATGGGAAACTTAACTAGGGAAAATACGGACATAAAAAAAGCGCGACCTAATAGGGTAATGCCGTTCGGATAAGCATTACTGCTTG
>NZ_AJZD02000172.1 GCF_000272105.2 Vibrio splendidus 12E03 | reverse complement strand
AGATTCGAGATTCGAGATTCGAGATTCGAGTAAATAATTTAAGGGTTGGCCTAAGCGGTCAACCCTTTTTTGTAGAATGGAATGGCTCTTCGCATCTCGGAGTGAAACGTTCCTGCGCCTTACTTCAGACATAAAAAAACCGCTGACGAATCAGCGGCTTTTAAAAACATTAGCGAGTGACTAAAGAAGAATTACTTCTTCTTTTTCACTGCTTTCTTGTTTGGAAGGTCAGTGATTGAACCTTCGAATACTTCCGCAGCTAGACCAACAGACTCGTGTAGAGTTGGGTGAGCGTGGATAGTAAGTGCGATATCTTCTGCATCACAACCCATTTCGATTGCTAGGCCGATTTCGCCAAGAAGTTCACCACCGTTAGTACCAACAACAGCACCACCGATTACGCGATGAGTATCTTTATCGAAGATCATCTTAGTCACGCCGTCTGCACAGTCAGAAGCAATTGCACGACCAGAAGCAGCCCAAGGGAAAGTAGCAACTTCGTAGTTGATGCCTTCCGCTTTCGCTTCTTTCTCAGTCTTACCTACCCAAGCAACTTCTGGCTCAGTGTACGCAATTGATGGGATTACTTTAGGATCGAAGTAGTGCTTCTTACCAGAGATAACTTCAGCAGCTACGTGACCTTCATGCACACCTTTGTGAGCAAGCATTGGTTGACCAACAACGTCACCGATCGCATGGATGTGAGGAACGTTTGTACGCATTTGCTTATCAACATTGATGAAACCACGCTCATCAACTTCGATACCCGCTTTTTCAGCGTCGATAAGTGCACCGTTTGGAACACGACCGATAGCAACAAGAACAGCATCGTAGCGCTCAGCTTCAGCTGGTGCTTTTTTGCCTTCCATTGAAACGTAGATACCATCTTCTTTCGCTTCAACTGCTGTTACTTTAGTTTCAAGCATTAGCTTGAACTTGTTCTTAATACGTTTTGTGAAGACTTTAACGATGTCTTTATCCGCAGCAGGGATAACTTGATCGAACATCTCTACAACTTCAACTTTAGAACCTAGAGAGTGGTAAACCGTACCCATCTCAAGACCGATGATACCGCCGCCCATGATAAGCAGTTTTTCAGGTACTTCGTTTAGTTCTAGTGCATCCGTAGAATCCCAAATACGTGGGTCTTCATGTGGGATGAAAGGAAGTTTGATTGGGCGAGAACCCGCAGCAATGATTGCATTGTCGAAGTTAACAGTTGTTGCTTCGCCTTCGCCTTCAACAAGAATGCTGTTAGGACCAGTGAACTTACCGAAACCGTTAACAACAGTAACGTTACGCATCTTAGCCATACCGCCAAGACCGCCAGTTAGTTGATCAACTACTTTTTCTTTCCAAATACGGATCTTGTTGATGTCCGTTTGTGGCTCGCCGAATACAACGCCGTGCTCTGCCATCGCTTTAGCTTCTTCGATTACTTTAGAAACGTGAAGAAGTGCTTTTGATGGAATACAACCAACGTTTAGACATACACCACCAAGAGTGCTGTAACGTTCAACTAGTACTGTTTCTAGACCTAAATCCGCACAACGGAATGCCGCTGAGTAACCAGCAGGACCTGAACCAAGTACAACAACTTGGGCTTTAATTTCTTTGCTCATTGTGACCTCTTGTAGTCATTATCCCTAACAGGCTGAGTAGATGTTCTTAAAATTATTGGGCTTTCAAACAGGAAACATTTTACAGAGATGTTAACAGTGTGAAAGTAGCTTTAAGTTAGCCTGTGAGCTAGACAACAATTCCCTATCAGATTATGAGAAATGCAGGAAACTGTTCTCTAAAAATAGTCTTTATATAAAGAATTAAGGTGACCCGAAAGTCACCTTAATAATTACTTTCTCAATTACAGTACTAGACGACGAATGTCAGATAGTGCGCTGTTTAGGAAAGTAATGAAGCGTGCACCTTCAGCACCATCGATCACACGGTGGTCGTATGATAGAGACAGTGGAAGCTGTAGACGTGGTTGGAACTCTTTACCATTCCAAACTGGCTTAATTTCAGACTTAGATACACCTAGGATACCTACTTCTGGAGCATTTACGATTGGAGTAAATGCAGTACCGCCAATACCACCAAGGCTAGAGATTGTGAAACAACCGCCTTGCATGTCTGCCGCTGTTAGCTTACCAGAACGTGCTTTCTTAGAAACAGCCATTAGCTCTTCTGATAGCTCGTAAATGCCTTTCTTGTTCACGTCTTTGAAGACAGGAACAACTAGACCGTTTGGTGTATCAACAGCGATACCCACGTTTACGTACTTCTTAAGAATGATGCTTTCGCCATCTTCAGAAAGAGAAGAGTTAAACGCTGGGAATGCTTCTAGCGCTTTAGCGACAGCTTTCATGATGAACACAAGTGGAGTGATCTTCATGCCAGTGTCTTTCTTCGCTTCGATTGCGTTCTGTTCTTTACGGAATGCTTCTAGCTCAGTGATGTCTGCGTTGTCCCACTGTGTAACGTGAGGGATCATTACCCAGTTACGGTGCAGGTTAGCGCCAGAGATCTTCTTAATCTTAGAAAGCTTCTGAACTTCAGTTTCGCCGAACTTGCTGAAGTCAACTTTTGGCCATGGTAGTAGACCAAGAGCAGAACCGTCGCCGCCTTTGCCAGATGCAGCTGCACCAGACTCAAGACGCTTAAGTGCATCTTTAACGTAAGACTGAACGTCTTCTTTAAGGATACGGCTCTTACGACCAGTACCTTTAACCTTAGAAAGGTTAACGCCAAATTCACGAGCTAGACGACGAACTACTGGAGAAGCGTGCGCGTAGTCACCGTTCTCTTGGAAGTCGCCAGCTGCTGCTGGAGCCGCTGCAGGTGCTTCTGCTTTAGGAGCAGGTGCCGCCGCTGGAGCTGCTGCTTGTGCAGGTGCTGCAACAGGAGCTGCGCCTTCAACTACGAAAGTCATGATTAGAGAGCCAGTTGACACTTTGTCGCCAGCTGCAATCTTGATTTCTTTTACTGTACCAGCGAATGGTGCAGGAACTTCCATTGAAGCTTTGTCGCCTTCAACAGTAATTAGAGATTGCTCTTCTTCTACTGTATCGCCAACCGCTACCATGATTTCAGTAACTTCTACTTCGTCACCACCGATATCAGGAACGTTTACTTCTTTCTCAGCTGCGGCCGGCGCTCCGGATGCTGCTGGAGCCGCTGCAACTGGTGCTGCCGCCGCAGGAGCCGGAGCTGCTGCAGGTGCTGAACCAGCCACTTCGAATACCATTACTAGAGAACCAGTAGAAACTGAATCACCAGAAGCGATCTTGATTTCTTTAACGATACCAGCGAATGGTGCAGGAACTTCCATTGAAGCCTTGTCGCCTTCAACAGTAAGAAGAGATTGCTCTTCTTCTACTGCATCACCGATAGCAACCATGATTTCAGTTACTTCAACTTCATCACCGCCGATATCTGGTACGTGAACCTCTTTAAGCTCAGCTGCCGCTGCAGGAGCTGCAGCAACTGGTGCCGCAGCTTCAACTGCTGGAGCAGCCGGTGCTGCTGCAGCACCTTCCGCAGGAGAGCCTGCCTCTTCAAAGATCATGATAAGAGAACCAGTAGAAACAGAATCGCCTTCTGCTACTTTGATTTCTTTAACGATACCCGCTTGAGACGCAGGAACTTCCATTGAAGCTTTGTCGCCTTCAACAGTGATCAGTGACTGCTCTTCTTCAACCTTGTCGCCAACGTTTACAAGAATCTCAGTTACTTCAACCTCGTCAGCACCGATGTCTGGTACATTAATTTCGATTGTCATTGTATTTACCTACCTTAATGCCAGTCTTATGCGTATTGCGGGTTAGTTTTTTCAGTGTCGATATCGAATTTAGCAATTGCTTCAACAACTACAGATTTCTCGATGTCACCACGTTTAGCCAGTTCAGTTAGAGCTGCAACTACGATGTAGCCAGCGTTAACTTCGAAGTGACGACGTAGGTTTGCACGGCTGTCAGAACGGCCGAAACCATCTGTACCAAGTACTTTGTAAGACTCAGTTGGCATGTACGCACGTACTTGCTCAGCGTAGTTCTTCATGTAGTCAGTCACTGCGATTGCAGGTTCTTTACCAAGAACAGTCGTGATGTACGGTACTTTCTCTTCAGCTTCTGGGTGAAGCATGTTGTCACGCTCTACCGCTTGGCCGTCACGAGTTAGTTCGTTGAACGACGTTACTGAGAATACGTCAGATGCTACGCCGTACTCTTCGCTTAGAATTTCAGCTGCTTTACGCGCTTCGTTCATGATAGTACCAGAGCTCATTAGTTGAACTTTGCCCTTAGCACCAGCGTGAGATTCAAGCTTGTAGATACCTTTACGGATGCCTTCTTCAGCGCCTTCTGGCATTGCTGGCATTGCGTAGTTCTCGTTCATTACTGTTAGGTAGTAGTAAACGTTCTCTTGCTCAGGACCGTACATGCGACGGATACCGTCTTGCATGATTACTGCTAGCTCGTAAGCGAACGTTGGGTCGTAAGAGATACAGTTAGGGATGGTGTTCGCTTGGATGTGCGAGTGACCATCTTCGTGCTGTAGACCTTCACCGTTCAGTGTTGTACGACCTGCAGTAGCACCTAGTAGGAAGCCACGAGCTTGTTGGTCACCTGCTAGCCATGCCATGTCGCCAATACGTTGGAAACCGAACATTGAGTAGTAGATGTAGAACGGGATCATTGGTAGGTCGTTCGTGCTGTATGAAGTTGCAGCTGCAACCCATGAAGCCATAGAACCTAGCTCGTTGATACCTTCTTGAAGTACTTGACCAGACGTTGCTTCTTTGTAGTAAGAAACGATGCCTTTATCTTCAGGTGTGTATTCTTGACCGTGTGGGTTGTAGATACCAACCTGACGGAATAGACCTTCCATACCGAATGTACGAGCTTCATCACAGATGATAGGAACGATGTTCTTACCAATGTTCTTATCTTTAAGAAGGATGTTTAGCGTACGTACATAAGCCATAGTCGTAGAGATATCACGCTTCTGTTCACCTAGTAGAGGTGCGAATGCGTCTAGCTCAGGAACTTTGAATTCTTGAGTGAATTTAGGCAGACGTGCTGGCGTGTAACCTTGTAGAGCTTTACGACGAGCATGTAAGTATTCGTACTCAGCAGAACCTTCTTCCAGAGTCAGGTAAGGAAGCTCAGATACTTTCTCATCAGAAAGGATATCTTGTAGGCCTAGACGGTCACGTAGGTATTGTACGTGAGTCATATCCATCTTCTTAACACCGTGAGCGATGTTCTTACCTTCTGCAGCTTCACCCATGCCGTAACCTTTAACTGTTTTAGCTAGGATTACTGTTGGCTTGCCACCTGTCTCTTTTGCATTGTTGAATGCAGCGAACAGTTTAGAAGAATCGTGACCACCACGCTTCAGTTCGAAGATTTGGTCGTCAGTCATGTCTGCAACTAGTGCAGCTGTTTCTGGGTACTTACCAAAGAAGTGCTCACGTACGTATGCGCCATCTTTAGATTTGAATGTCTGGTAGTCACCATCGATAGTTTCGTTCATTAGTTGAAGAAGCTTACCAGTAGTGTCTTTAGCTAGTAGAGAATCCCAGTTGCTACCCCAGATAACTTTAACAACGTTCCAACCTGCACCTTTGAATAGGCCTTCAAGTTCTTGGATGATGCTACCGTTACCCATTACAGGGCCGTCTAGACGCTGTAGGTTACAGTTGATTAGGAAACATAGGTTGTCTAGCTTCTCACGCGCAGCGAAAGAAATAGCACCACGTGATTCTGGCTCATCCATCTCACCGTCGCCTAGGAAAGCGTATACACGTTGAGCAGAAGTATCTTTAAGACCACGGCCTTCTAGGTACTTAAGGAAACGAGCTTGGTAGATCGCAGAGATCGGACCTAGACCCATAGATACTGTAGGGAACTGCCAGAACTCAGGCATCAGTTTAGGGTGCGGGTAAGAAGGGATACCTTTACCATCAACTTCTTGACGGAAGTTATCTAGCTGCTCTTCAGTTAGACGACCTTCAACGAATGCACGAGAGTAGATACCTGGAGAGATGTGACCTTGGTAGTAAACTAGATCGCCACCGTCAGTCTCGTTTGGAGCACGGAAGAAGTGGTTGAAACATACTTCGTAGAACGCTGCTGCTGACTGATAAGAAGCCATGTGACCACCAAGGTCTAGGTCTTTCTTAGAAGCACGCAATACGATCATGATTGCGTTCCAGCGAATAATCGAACGAATACGACGCTCAAGAGTTACGTCACCAGGGTAAGCTGGCTCTTGTGCTGCTGGAATTGTGTTGATGTAGTTTGTGTTGATGCCTGTAGCCATATCAACACCATCTAAACGTGCTTTATCTAGAACTTGTTCTAGTAAAAACTGTGCACGTTCTACACCTTCTTCACGTACTACTGACTCAAGAGCTTCTAACCAATCTTGAGTTTCCAGAGCATCAACGTCATGCTTCATGTCAGACATGGCGATCTATCCTTTTTGTTAGTTGGATTCTACTAAACACGTAAAAAGCCGAAGTATTACGGCTATTTACCCTGTTGAATTCGACGTAGAGAACGTTCGCGGCGCGACTCTTCCTTCGTCAAATCCAGCAATGTTTCTTCGATGTAAGCTAAATGAGAGTGTGACATTTCACGTGCCTGTTCTGGCTGCCCTGAAACAATCGCATCTACAATGTTAGCTCGATGTATACTCACTTTCTCCACAACGTCTTTACGACGATGCAACAGCTTTAAATTCTCTAAGACGTTTTGTTCGAGTAACGGAGCCAAACTACGAACAATGTGCAATAACACCACATTGTGCGCTGCCTCTGTTAAAGCAATAAGAAAAGCCATTACCGCTGCAGATTCGGCTTCAATATCACCCTTATCTTGCGCGCCGTGAATTTTATCTTGGCATGCTTGAATTCGAGCAAAGTCTTCATCAGTGCCACGCAATGCCGCGAAGTAAGCCGAAATCCCTTCCATCGCATGACGCGATTCCAACAAGTCTAGTTGGGTTTCAGAATGGGAGGACAACAAATTAAGCAAAGGATCTGAAAAGCTTTTCCAAATATTTTCGCTAACAAACGTACCTCCGCCTTGACGGCGAGTAAGCAGGCGTTTTGCTTCTAAACGTTGTATCGCTTCTCGGATTGAAGGACGAGACACATCGAACTGTTTCGCCAGTTCGCGCTCAGGCGGCAACTGCTGCCCTGGAGCCAGTGTTCCTTCCACTATCAACCTTTCTAACTCTTGTTCGATAACATCGGAGAGTTTTGGCTGACGAATCCTTTGATAAGCCATAGTTTGTTGTTCTTCTTTTTCTTCGCTGACAATTGGTAATACCAATTTTAAGTTGGGCAGAAATTAACATAATTAAAACGCCACTGTCCAGCCTAAAATTGACCTGCATCATAGAATACAGCGTGAATTAACCATGATTTAACAAATGAAATTTAAAACAGCAACCAAATTGGTCTTACCATTTACAGGGGTAATACTTTTGGGGAGTGTTCGTGCTAGAAAGTTTCAGGATAAAAATGAATTGTTTCAGAAAGATTAGCGTCACTTGTTTAAAAACCGAACCAAGCGCACATTTAGGGTGGAAATTCTGTTCATAAGTTTTAATAAATGAGTGTTTGATAAGTTCGTCACACTCTCAATTTATTGATGCACTTCTCTCCACCACTTTCTTTACATCGCAACAACAAAAATTCACAAGTCATTATGCTAGGCGTTGACTATTCAACACCCACCAGCGGTAAGCCCATCGTCAAAAACTGAGGCTTAAGCTTTGAGATTTTTTTTAAACTTCTGCCAATCAAAGACCAAGCCAGGGTCAGTTTTACGCAGAGGCGCTATGTATTGATGGCCAGTGATACGCTGACGCGTAATCTGCGGGAACGTCGACATCAATGTGTTCGTCAATTGAGTCAAAGATTGATACTGCTGCTCGGTATAGGCAACAAAGTCACTGCCTTCCAGTTCAATACCAATCGAATAATCATTGCACCTTTCACGCCCTGCAAAACTCGACTGACCGGCATGCCAAGCTCGATTAAGGAAAGAAACGAACTGCACCACTTCGCCATCGCGGCGAATCAAGCAGTGCGCAGACACACCCATCTGATGAATCACCTTAAAAAAGGGATGCTCAGCGGGATCGAGCTTGCCCGTAAAAAACTGCTCAATATAAGGACCACCAAATTGCCCTGGCGGTAAGCTAATGTTGTGAACCACCAGCAGAGAGATATCATCAACACTAGGCCTTACATCAAAATACGGGGAAGGTACATGCCGAGCGTTGTCATACCATCCGTTGGAGCTGATCGTCATCTTAGTCTCACTTTCTTTTCTGCTAGCACAATAAGATGTGACCTTGCCCATAGAGCAGTCGCGCTAGCCTCTTTAATTTGAAGTTAAGCAAGAGTATCATTCCATTCCCACTCCCTTTCAAGATTAGATTTGCGATGAAAAACACACATAACAGCCACCAACGCCTTGATTACTTAAAAGAGCAACTGCCGCTAGAGATCGCTCGCTCAGTGGCTGAGACCATTAAAGAAGATCTAGGCGGAACGTTAGATCCAGCGGCTGATATCACGGCAAGTCTAATTCCCGCAGACGCAATCAACAGCGCAACCATCATTACGCGTGAGCACGGTGTGTTCTGTGGTAAAGCTTGGGCTGATGAAGTGTTTAAGCAGTTGGGCGGAGAAGTGACTATCGAGTGGAACGTAGAAGATGGTGATAAGGTTGAGCCAAACCAAACGCTTTGTACTTTAACTGGCCCAGCACGCGCGCTACTAACGGGCGAGCGTAACGCAATGAACTTCATTCAAACACTGTCTGGTTGTGCGACAGCAACAGCTATCTACGCTGACAAAATCAAACACACAGAGTGCCGCCTGTTAGATACTCGTAAAACGATTCCTGGCCTACGCAGCGCACTGAAATACGCGGTTGCTTGTGGTGGCGGTTTCAACCACCGTA
>NZ_AJZD02000171.1:2820-3139 GCF_000272105.2 Vibrio splendidus 12E03 | reverse complement strand
GCAAACATAAAAATCATAATACGCACTAAGGCGTTTTATTAAGTGAGACAGTACAAACTACGTTTGTTGCTCCTTTACGCTCTACAAGCAAGCTTATAGCAGCAGAAAGCGAGCCGAATTTAACACTCCTTTCATAATACGCACTAAGGCGTAAGTTCTTTTCGTAGATGTTTCTTATACTTATCCCTACAAGACTGACAAGCAGACAGCAAACGATAAGTATCATCAGCAGTAAGAATGCCACCACATCGGCAACAAGTAACTGAGCGAATTGTTGAACGCAAACCTAAATAACCTTTAATCCCTGTAACCACTTAAC
>NZ_AJZD02000171.1:0-2810 GCF_000272105.2 Vibrio splendidus 12E03 | reverse complement strand
ATAGCAAACATAAAAATCATAATACGCACTCAACGAGAATGACGAACATCAGCACCAAGCCATGAAAAGAACATCCACCACAAGCCATATGCAGCCACCCACAACGGCAAATGCCACCAAACAAAATCATATGCTTCAATCACGATTTAAGACCTCCAGTAAAACTATAACCACCAATTAACACTCAACAAAGCCTGCCCAAAATTAAAGAGCGCCTAGCAAGATGAAGGGGTTTCGTTTTTCTCTCCAACATTGCTACGCTTCGCTGCTTATCGCTCAACAACCTAAATCAACCCCTTAGCATGATCATGTTCGCTTATCCCTGCGGGGCTTAGTTCGTCTAAACATCAGAATCTGAATCACCAAATTTAGAACCAAATTCGCGGCTTTCTTCTTCGTCTTCTTCATCATCGACAGGAACGCGGACATAAAACGGATTACACATAATGGGTTTACGTACATCACCAACGACCAAATTAGCCAAGCATGGGGAAACGGGTTCAACCGTCAAACCAATATCAGCAGGATGAAAAACAGCATCATCCTCTGGACGATAGAAAGCATATTCAATATCACCTTGAGAAATAACAGACCCGTTAATGTAAACCCCTTTAGCAACGCCCTCTACATATCCAAGAAGTAAGGAGTTTTCAGGCGAGACTTCAACAGCTGGTTGCTGCTCTGGTATTTGAACATCAACACCCTGCTCTACTGGTGAATCGACATCATCGGGATTGGCCTGTGAATCGATAAACGAGTAAACCGAAAAAACCGAGTAAAGACAAAGAGCAATAGCAAAAAGACCAGCAATCAAAATTTTAGGAAACTGAAACTTATGCGTATGAATTTCAGCAGACCAGTAGACACCATAAAACTTTGTGTCATGAGTCATGGCCTTTTTCTTACACTGCTTCTTATCATGGTAGTTATCAGGGTCTATACACTTGGAAGATTCAAAGCGAGTAATCTGCTTACCACCAAACGGATTATGATAATGAACATGACGGCCAACTAGCTTACGTAAGTTTTGGTCTGCAAAAGTCGGATGCTGAGTAATAAAGTGAATATCGTAACCACCATGACGGTGTTTCTCTAATCGTGCAATAGCTTCTGGCTTACGAGAACCAACGGGACGAGGCGGAAAAAAGTCCTGACATTCATCAATCAAAATAACCGAAGTTGTCGGCAGCTCAAACCAAGAATTTGGATCATCAAAATGGGTAAAGTGAAGATTACAGACCTTAACTGTTTCCCAAGCATCTACACTATTCTTTTGTTCATCGGTCATGCAGTCCAGCAAGTTATTAAGCTGAACAAGTTGTTTCTTGTCGTAGACCTTATTAACCCAGTGAAGCCAAGTAGAAAAATGATTGTGTGAATCAAAGTGATTACGCAAGAACGGGACATCATCAAGAGTGACAAAGTCCCCATCTTTATGAATTGGCTTGAGTATTTTAGTAAGCTTACGTTTTAAAGCCTTGTCTTTAAGGTTTGGAAAAAACCAACCATAAAACCAACCAGAGAAAGACTGGCAAACATCCATATCAAGCATTAACAGCTTAATATTGTTATAAAAATATGGCCTATCAGGATTATGAGAATTAACAATCTCACGTAATGAATTTAAGCTTTTACTTGCACCTGGCAAACCCGTTCTTAAATAAATCATGCTCCGAAGCCTCCCGTTTTAGAACCTGGCACACTCCAAGCACCGCGAGAAATTTTACCCGCTTTCAAACCTTTTAAAGTCATCAAAGCAAATGCAGAACTAAGCATCAAATTAAGAGCCTTATCAACCCACATTAAACCGAGCAACTGGGGAACGGCAGCAGGAACGCCAGCCATACCAGAGGCAGCAAAATCCAATAGATAAGAAGTTAAAATATTAAAGCCAGAAAAAGTCGTAACACCCCATCCAAAGCTTAACGCTATTTGAGTGACAGTTGAACCAAAAAATCCAGCAATCCAAGGAAGAGCCCGACCAAACCAACCAAAAGCAGCACTAAATAAAAAAGAACAAAAAGTCCAAATCGAGGTATAAATAGCAGAGTACATATAATCACCTATGAATGTTTAGCAATCATCAACACAGAACCAATAGAAGCGGTCAGCATCAACATAGCTCGAATATATAAAGCGAGGTCACAAAAAGGTTGGTAATTTAATTCAAAAGAGCCTAACCCATAATTAACTTGAGTCGGACTGGGACAACGGTCATCAAAATTAAAACCATTAGACTCGTTATATTTACTTAGCGTATCAGAAAGAGCAACCTCACCATTGGACAACTTAGAAACATCACCTTTATTCGATGTGTAATCTTTCAAATCATTTATAAGAGCGTTACCGGATTCATTAACAGCCTGACTATGTTCAATAGGAACGCCCTCACCTGTACCAATATCACCAGTAAGCGAGGATATTAAGCATTTATTATCCCAAGCTTGACGAGCTATAAAACAATCATAAGCATTACCAGAACAAGAAAAATTATTAACATCACAATTATTACCACTGACATCAGTATTTGAGCCATTAGCAATATCATCAAGCTTATCTCCTAAGCCACCTATTCCAGTACCAATAGAATCAAGCTTTCCACCTAAGCCGTCTATTCCAGTTCCAATAGAATCAGTAGAACCTTTTATTTGATTAAGTTTAGAAATAACACCAGATAAATCGACAGACACAGAATCCGAACCGGAGCCAGAACCCGAACCGCCAGAACCGGAGCCAGAGCCCGAATCGCCAGAGCCGTTACCGTCACCACCAGAACCGTTACCACCAGAACCGTCACCGCCAGAACCGTC
>NZ_AJZD02000170.1 GCF_000272105.2 Vibrio splendidus 12E03 | reverse complement strand
GGCGACCAACCTTTGGCGTTTGCTCAAGATAAGGCATTTTTGACTGCTTTGGATGGAATGGCCACGCAAGATTTTATTCGAACGGGCTCACTGTCGGGTGCTGTGAAAGCACTGTCGGCCTCTAATCCGTCTCTCAATACGTTAACGCTGTACTCAAACACACTTTCGAAGCTGTTGGCTTTTCATCCGTGGAAAGGCGAGCGTGTGACGACCTTAATGGTCTCGGGTGACACATTGAAAGCGGCGACTAAGCAGGTCACCGGGCATTATGGCTGGCGCTGGGATGAAAAATCGTCTTGGCCTGTGGCTGACTTTACCTTCACG
>NZ_AJZD02000169.1 GCF_000272105.2 Vibrio splendidus 12E03 | reverse complement strand
AAGAAGACCATTCTTTAAACTAAGTAAGAATGGTCTTCTTTAATGATAGATGAACTTCTTGCATACTCGCTATTTTTCAAGTCAACTCCCGAGTTGGCGTTGATAATCAGCTCGGCATTTCTGTTATCTATATGACCTTCTTCGTTGTTGTAAAAGTCTAGAACAACAATACCAAACCTTTTTCTCTTTTGTTGCTCAGCCAAGAATTCCGTTAGTCCTGGATTCATCTTCGGATCTACTTTACCGAAACCGCCACCCCAAGCGTATTGGTAAGGTGAGTGTCCCCCAAGTGAGATGCTATTGTATGTAATATGCACAGCGTTATCATTTGGTGTCTCCATAGCTCTGTTTATTGAGGAGTGTACGGTAGCCATTTTCTTGTGAGTATCGTGCTGTTGGTATTCATCTTCTATTCGGAATACTTGGTTTTCGGGCGTTGTAAGAGTGAAGGTTGCATTCTTTTCCCACCCATTGGATAGATCGATACCTTCATCGCCATCAAAACGTCTTAACAAAACAATTTTGCTCTGGGCTTCATGCAATGCTGGTATTCGTGGCTCTAAGTAAAATAGATGTTTGTACTTCTCTTGTTTAAGGTATTCGTCGAATTTTGTTTGAATGTCTTTATCACTGTTTGTCGCGGCGTTCATAAGCATAACGACGGATTCACTTGGGTTTTCTGAGAGAAACTTTAAACAATCATTTAGAACATCACCGAAAGAAATGCCGCAACTAAAGTCACCATGGTAAATATTTAGAGGGTCAAGTTCTAGACCGTTTGGTTTCACACGAATGTCGAGGAAACGAATGCCATCCGATAGTTGATCATAAATGCCAAAGTTTTGTGTTCTAGCTCCCCCTTTAAGGGCTTTTTGAGTCCCTGAATCATGAGTCCCCGGCATGGAAATACTGTCCAGTGTTAAGTTTTTGTCTAGTGCACTCATCCAGTTTTTTGTGCTTACGTCAGCCATGTTGTTCTCCGATATAGAATATTTTTGAGCTTTGGTTATAAACCAATCACCAAAGCTCATTTGTTCGTCTTTGGTTTGTGTGTTTGAGTGAGTATTGCTAGAAGTGGTAAGCGCTAAGCATCACTCTACAAGAAGAGGAACTAAGGGTGTGAATAGCGGCCAGTCATAGTTATATTGGTTTGAGAATTGTCCATTTGGAACAAGAATAGCCCAACAGCGGTCGTCGATTCACTCGTTCGTGCCGCTATGCTTCCAGAGCCCACTTTACGTTTGTTCAGCACGTCGACGACGAGCTTCGCACTATCAATAACGCTACCTACTGGGTCTTCAGTAATGATGCTGGATACTACACTTAACGAGTCTTGAACTAGCTGCTCAGCATATTGTTGGTTTACGTTGTCCCATGTAACACCAAACATTTCTTTAGAGCCAATCCACCAGTTGTTGTTAAACTCAAAATGCCCTTGGCCTATAACGAAGTCATCGAAAGTGTATGTAACCCCTTTTATATGAAGTAATAGTGTTCCACGCACTGCAAAGTTTAGAGCTTCTGGCTTTTCGTCATTGAATGTTTTCGCTATTACCCCGCGCTCTTTAGCGCTATTTAGAAACCATTTCGCAACATCACCTGAGTTGTGTCGTCCTGCTTTCACGACAAGCGTGTTCCCTTTACAGCTAACCCCTTCATACGGCTGACCTTTTGTTATCTTGTGCTCTTTTTCGATAAAAGAAATTTCCGAGAGTCCTTCAATAATGAAGGTGAATTCATTGTTGTGAATTTTTGTCATGTGTTTTTCTCCTAGTCCAACGGTGTTGTTGCATTTCTTATATATAAAACTAATTAATTAGCCAGAATTTGTTCTTTCTGGCTATAAAGAAGGTAGTGCTCTATTTGTATATATGCAATTAGTTTCATTTTGAATTTAAATGCAAAACGTGACTGTAGACGTGAGGAGATAGGAGTATTGAATGAGAAAAATACAAGAGAAGAATAGGATAGGTACTTTCTCATTTACGGCGCTACTAGAGGTGAAATTCTTTTATGGGCTTGTAGTCATTCAGTGTTAATGGAGTTGGCTTATGGGGGATAGGGGCCATTGGTAGAGCTTCTTTGCTAGCAATGTTTCCACGATTTTCAAGATTGGGCTTTAGGGTGAATACGCTCATCTCATAAAGATAGAAGCCCTAGAGGGTAAATATAAACTCTAGGGCGCCTCTACGATTTTGTTTCTAGCGTGAGACTGATCCGCTCCAGCAATTTTGGACACTGAGTTACGTAATTTCCCATACTTGAAGTTATTCGTATTTTACTAATTTAAGTAATAGATCTAAATGATTTCTGTCCGTGCGACCTGAGGTCGTATGAA
>NZ_AJZD02000168.1 GCF_000272105.2 Vibrio splendidus 12E03 | reverse complement strand
CAAGCCCGTTTAGAGCGAATGAATACCGCGCGTGAGCAAGGCGTAACCGTGGATGAGAGGCCGATCCGATGAGCAGTCCTGACAGTGTGTTTAGACAAACCTTTTCCACGGTGGTGCACGAGTTTGTCGATAGGGTGATGACTCACCCTGAGATGGCGTCATTCAGTTTGGCGCTCTTGGTGACTTTATGTGTGGTGCTGATCTTTACCGAAATTGCCCGCTTCATGCTGATTGGCTGGGAGCCGGAGAACATCATTAAATGCACCTTGACGGTGTTTCTGTCCGCGTCCATTTACTTTTCTTATAACGCCATCTTTGATGTGTTGTTTGAGACCATGGACAACGTGGGATTGCTGATTTTTCAGATAGGCACTGGCACGCGAGATTCGATGTTTTTGTTTAAGTTGATTAATAACGCTTTGCTCAGCATGTATCAAGAAGAGGTCAGTTTGTGGGATTTGTCGATAGGCGATGTCTTCATCTGGGGCGTTTGGCAATTGATCGGTTTGATCCTCACGCAGGTGCTCTTTTTGATTGGCTCATGGGCGGTCTGGTGTTTGTTCTTGGCGAAAGTCCTCGGACTGATTTTTGTCCCCATGGTCGCGCATCCCCTCACGCGGCCTTTTTTTGATGGCTGGCTCAA
>NZ_AJZD02000167.1 GCF_000272105.2 Vibrio splendidus 12E03 | reverse complement strand
TGATGTGTACGCCGCCGATGCACCGAAACGAGCACGAGACTTGGCCAACAATGCCGCCCATATGGCGCGACATAGTAGCCCTCTAAGACCAAATATAGGTGACTCATCATCTAGTCAAGCTGTCAATTTCTCCATCGGGGGAGAAGCAAACAGCGTGCGAACCATCAACCTCAAACCCGTCACGGGGTGGGCATGTGCGCTCAGTAAAGTCAGCGGGTATTATGGACGAGGCTTAAAAGGCAACTATGCGCATGTCTATAAAGCTGGCAGCATGTGGAAACTGAAATCGGGGCGGGCGAGTTGTGGGGGGTGCTCCGTCGCCGCTGAAGCCATTTGTTGGGAGACAAAGTAACTAAAAAAGCAAGAGGCATGTACGCCTCTT
>NZ_AJZD02000166.1 GCF_000272105.2 Vibrio splendidus 12E03 | reverse complement strand
GAGCCAGAGCCAGAGCCAGAGCCAGAGCCAAAGCCAGAGCCAGAGCCAGAGCCAGAGCGCCAATTGGCGAGTCATCATTCAAGCTATGCGGAAATACGCGCAGCTGAGTTCGAAGTGCCTAATCTTGAGGATGTTCAAAAGCTACTCAGTCGCTTAGAAGCAACCAATGTGGTTGATGAACTGAATCTTGATGAGTTGATGGATCAGAATACCCAGAAAATCGCCCAGCAAGCAGACATGCAAATGTTTGACGCCGCGGTTGAGTCTGTTCAAGTGTTCGAAGAGCCAGAGGTTCAGGATTGGAATCTTCCAGAACCCGATTTATCAACTGCTGTCGAGCCTTTGGTTGAATCACCGTCAATTGAAGAGCAACAAGTTGAAGTTGAGTTTGCCGCTCAAGCTGAGTTAGTAAAAACTGAACAAGCCGAGGTGATAGAACCTGAGCTTGAAGCTCCTTCAATCGAGCCAGTTGTTGAACTTGAAACTCAAACTGGAGGTGCAGACCAATTTACTTCTTGGGAAAGCCAAACTCGAACAGAAGATTTTCAAGTACTGTATTTCGATGTGAACGGTGTGACCTTTGCGGTGCCGCTTGATGAACTCGGTGGTATCCATCGCCTAGAAGAGGTCAATCACATTATTGGTAAACCGACTTGGTATTTGGGGTTACAAACCAACCGTGATAGTCAGCTAGATGTGGTCGATACCGCAAAATGGGTGATGTCTGAGAAACTATCGGGTGACGAATACAAAGAAAACTATCAATATATAGTGATGCTTGGAGAAAGCTTGTGGGGCCTTGCGGGCACTGAGCTCAAAGGCACCGAGTTGCTGAATACAGATAAAGTACGCTGGCGAGAAACGGCGGGAAAACGCCCTTGGCTCGCTGGGATGGTAAAAGAAAAAATGTGTGCTTTGATCCATGTCGAAGCATTAATCGCCATGCTAAACGCAGGGCTAGATGTAAAAGCATTGAGCTAGTACTACGATTGGTACAACAAAAGCATCAAGTTAATAATAGTGGTCGGTAACGACGGCAAGAGGATTATCTATGTCTCATATGAGTGAAGTTGAAGTAAGAAAAGAGCAAACGAATGATGAAGTACTTCAATGGGTGACTTTCCAGCTAGAAGAAGAAACTTACGGCATCAACGTAATGCAAGTACGTGAAGTACTGCGTTACAGCGAAATTGCTCCAGTACCGGGTGCTCCAGATTACGTTCTAGGTATTATCAACCTACGTGGTAACGTTGTTACTGTTATCGACACTCGTTCTCGCTTTGGTTTGATGCAAGGTGAAATCACAGATAACACTCGTATCATCGTTATTGAATCTGAGCGTCAAGTAATTGGCATTCTAGTGGATAGCGTTGCTGAAGTGGTTTACCTACGTTCTTCTGAAATCGACACAACGCCAAGTGTTGGTACTGATGAAAGTGCTAAGTTCATCCAAGGTGTAAGTAACCGAGATGGCAAGCTGCTTATCTTAGTAGATCTAAACAAACTACTAAGCGAAGACGAATGGGATGAGATGGCTCACCTGTAATGTTTGAAGCGCTTCCTTTAACCCCTGTTGCTCTGATTGCTGGAGTAGGGGTTTTTACGTTATTCATCCTGATTTTGGTCAGCAAAGTAAAACGTGCGATTCAAAAGCAGCTTGATCAGTCACGCCTTCAAGTTCGTAATTTGGACAAAGAGCTTCAGAAATCGAGTAAGCAATTACTTGAAGTTCGCTCTGTTGTGGTTGGTCTTGGTCAGAAAGTGACTGAGCAGCAAGATCTGATCAAGCACTTGAACGAACGTATTGTTGAGTTGGAACATGCGGATACTGATGGACGTTTGTACACGCGTGCAACGAAAATGGTTCAGCTTGGTGCCGGGATAAACGAACTGATCGAAGAATGCGAATTGCCAAAAGCGGAAGCTGAGCTAATGATGTCTCTGCAGAATAAGCTTGCTGGTAAAGAGAAAATTCCGTCACTAAGAAGTAATCCTTCATCATTTGATGAACAACCTGCGTCTTCTCGTGATCGTAGAGAACCACCTCGACGTCGATAAATTGAGCGCTAATTGTGTATCGAGCACTTGATGTTTATCACGCATTTCTCTTAAAAGAAGCTTCGGCTTCTTTTTTTATACCTGACAGCTCTATATAGAACGATGTTTATAAGTGCTTGTATCTACGACAATATCTTGTTTGTTGATTAAAATGTGTAAATTGTGATGCGGTGGTAACAGTTTCTTACGGAGTTTGTTCTATCGAAAACGCCTAGTCCTGTTTTGTCACCATGTTGGTGTGCTACTATAGCGCTCTCATTACTCGACTAAATTTACCTATGCTAGAAGTCTCACATTTAACTGCTATTCGTGACGACAGGGTTCTGTTTGAATCGTTGTCTTTTCAATTGAAACCAGGTGAACTGGTTCAGGTTGAAGGTCGTAACGGTACCGGGAAAACGACACTCCTTAGGATTATTACTGGCTTGGGCGATCGCGATGACGGTACTATCTGCTGGGACGGTGAGTCTATTGAATCGAGTCGAGATGTTTATCATCAAAATTTACTTTTTCTTGGTCACCAAACAGGTGTAAAGCGCGAGCTTAGTGCTTATGAGAATCTGAGCTTTTATCAGTCGATTCACAGTGGAGGTACAAGCAAAGAAGAGCTTTACTACGCGCTGGCTCAAGTTGGGCTTGCGGGTAGAGAAGATGTACCTGCAGGGCAACTTTCAGCAGGTCAACAGCGCCGAGTTGCGTTGGCTCGCCTTTGGTTGAGCAAGCAAATGTTGTGGATTCTCGATGAGCCGCTGACTGCGATTGATAAGCAGGGCGTGAAAGTTCTCGAATCTCTTTTTTCTCAGCATGCAGACAACGGTGGCATTGTGTTATTAACCACACACCAAGACATGTTTGCTGATAGCCCGAAACTAAGAAAAATAAAGTTGGGTGAGTAATATGATCTCTTCAATGACCACGATTATCCGACGCGAACTGCTGATCGCGTTTCGACGTCAAGCAGATATCTTTAACCCTTTGTGGTTCTTTATCATTGTTATAACTCTATTCCCTTTGAGTATTGGCCCTGAGCCAAATCTACTTGCACGCATTGCTGCAGGTATTGTTTGGGTGGCAGCTTTGCTCTCTGCATTGCTTTCTTTAGAGCGTCTTTTCCGCGATGATTTTCAAGATGGCACCCTTGAGCAGATGATGCTGATGCCCATCCCGTTGCAGTTGGTAGTATTGTCCAAGGTCATAGCACACTGGTTGTTGACCGGGTTACCATTGATTTTAATCAGCCCATTGTTGGCTGTTTTGTTGTCTTTAGATTTTGATACATGGCTCTCAGTTGTGTTGACCTTGCTGGTTGGTACACCCGCATTGAGTTTTATTGGTGCGATTGGTGTTGCGTTAACCGTTGGGTTACAGAAGGGCGGAGTCCTGTTAAGCCTGTTAATCTTGCCGCTTTACATCCCCATTTTAATCTTCGCGACGTCAGCGATTGACGCTGCGGCTTTGGGCGTTGCGTACAACGGCCAATTG
>NZ_AJZD02000165.1 GCF_000272105.2 Vibrio splendidus 12E03 | reverse complement strand
CCGCCGTTCTACCAACTGAACTAAAGGGGAGTTGCTTGTTAGCGACGCGAATTCTAATAATTGTCCGGATTTCTGTCAATAAAAAATATCAGAAAAAAGTAAGATAAAAAACTTTACTTTCTTGAACGCCTTATAGAATTTAGCTTTGCTTTAGTTATCCACCAAAATTGTGGATAAGTTTGTGTGTGAAACTTTAACAACAATAATTGGGATAAATCGAAAAATGTAAAAATCTTATCTAACGTAATGTATTTAAAAGATTTATAGCAAAAAATCGCAATTGTATAACTTTTGTAGATTATAAAGCGAACAGTAAAACAAGCGGTATTTTTAGGTTTTTTGGGGAAAAGTGGTGGATTAAAATTCGAGTAATTTAGCTGGGGAAACTTTGCAGGGGCACGGATAATACCAAGTTCTAAAAATAAAAGCTATAACTGATCTCTGATCTTAAGATGCATTTCTCTAGATAATTGTTGCAACGACACTCCTCCTAGAGTGACAATGACCTGATTAAAAAAACAGTATGGAAATGGCGACCTATGAGTAAACTCTTTGACTTGGTATCGGACTACAGCCCGTCCGGTGACCAGCCGACAGCGATAACCAAATTACTAGACGGATTAGATTCTGGTTTGGCACATCAAACTCTACTAGGGGTAACGGGCTCAGGTAAAACCTTTACACTTGCCAACGTTATTTCCCAATCTCAAAGACCAGCGATTCTGTTAGCGCCTAACAAGACACTGGCGGCTCAACTTTACGGTGAGATGAAATCTTTCTTTCCAAACAATGCCGTTGAGTATTTCGTTTCTTACTACGATTACTACCAACCTGAAGCCTACGTTCCAACCACGGACACGTTCATCGAGAAAGATGCGTCTGTGAACGCTCATATCGAACAAATGAGGCTTTCGGCAACCAAAGCCTTATTAGAACGAAAAGACGCCATCATTGTGGCTTCTGTGTCGGCTATCTACGGTCTGGGTGATCCTAAGTCTTATTTGAAGATGATGCTTCATTTGAGTCGTGGCGAGGTGATGGATCAGCGTGATATTTTGCGCCGCTTGGCTGAGCTGCAATATTCAAGAAACGATGTCGCCTTTGAACGTGGTCAGTTCCGTGTTCGTGGTGAGGTGATTGATATCTTTCCCGCTGAATCTGACCAAGATGCGGTTCGAATTGAAATGTTCGATGACGAAGTGGACTGCATTAGTATTTTTGATCCTCTGACTGGTGCGGTGAAACAAAGAGACTTACCGCGTTTTACAGTTTATCCAAAAACTCACTATGTAACGCCAAGAGAAAAAATCCTTGAGGCGATTGAGAATATCAAGGACGAACTGCGCGATCGTGCTCAATACTTAAAAGACAACAATAAGCTTTTGGAAGAGCAGCGTATCTCTCAAAGAACTCAGTTTGATATTGAGATGATGACTGAGCTTGGCTTCTGTTCCGGTATCGAAAACTATTCACGATACTTGAGCGGCCGTGCGGAAGGGGAAGCGCCGCCAACGTTATTTGACTACCTGCCTGATGATGGTTTGCTGATCATCGATGAGTCACACGTGACTGTGCCGCAAATTGGTGCGATGTATAAAGGTGACCGTTCTCGTAAAGAAACCTTGGTCGAGTTTGGTTTTAGACTGCCTTCTGCATTGGATAACCGCCCAATGAAGTTTGAAGAATTTGAGTCTATAGCCCCACAAACGATTTTTGTGTCGGCAACACCAGGTAATTACGAGATTGAAAAATCAGATGGCGAGATTGCTGATCAAGTGGTACGTCCTACTGGTCTGTTAGACCCAATCATCGAAGTAAGACCTGTCGCGACGCAGGTGGATGACTTGCTGTCTGAAAT
This sequence comes from Vibrio splendidus 12E03, assembly GCF_000272105.2. GTDB lineage: Bacteria > Pseudomonadota > Gammaproteobacteria > Enterobacterales > Vibrionaceae > Vibrio > Vibrio splendidus_I. The sequence goes on along the minus strand of NZ_AJZD02000165.1, from coordinate 46,742 downwards.
CAGAATCCGTTCAGTGAAAGAAGAGCGTGTTTTGGTTACCACGTTGACCAAGAGAATGGCAGAAGACTTAACCGAGTACCTAAGTGAGCACGGCGTTAAAGTGCGTTACTTGCACTCGGATATCGATACCGTTGAGCGTGTAGAGATCATCCGAGACCTACGTTTGGGCGAGTTCGACGTGTTAGTGGGCATTAACTTACTTCGTGAAGGTTTGGATATGCCTGAAGTGTCGCTGGTGGCGATTCTTGATGCAGACAAAGAGGGCTTCTTACGTTCTGAGCGTTCTCTGATCCAAACCATTGGTCGTGCTGCTCGTAACTTGGAAGGTCGAGCAATCCTTTATGGTGATTCGATTACTAAGTCGATGAGAAAAGCGATTGATGAAACCGATCGTCGTCGTGAGAAACAGCAAGCCTACAACGAAGAGCAAGGTATCACGCCGCAAGCGTTGAAACGCAATATTAAAGACATTATGGAACTGGGTGATCTAACCAAGTCGAAGCAGCAGCGCCAATCGAAGCAAGTTCCTTTATCTAAGGTAGCTGAGCCTTCTGAAAGCTATGCCGTACTTACGCCGCAACAGCTTGATAAAGAGATCAGTAAGCTAGAAGCTGCGATGTATCAGCATGCTCAGAATCTGGAATTTGAATTGGCGGCACAGAAGCGTGATGAAATTGAGCAGCTAAGAAAGCAGTTTATTACCAACAGCTAATCTCACTTTTCGCTCGAGAAGTGATCCCTCTCAGCACAAGAATTGAGAGTGTTTCAGACAAAAAAACAGCCAGTAGTAAATGTTCTACTGGCTTACGTTTGTGAACACTCGGTCCACTAACAACGTCAGTTGGCTAGGTGACCCGAAGGTCATTTATACCGTTGCATCGTTCGTGCCAGATAGATAAAACATTGATTGTTTGAAGTAAGTAAAAAAACACACTACAAATATTGTGGCTAATTTGCATAATGCAAAGCGGAATGCGACTATAATAAGAAATGCAAATTATAAATGGCTAGGATATGCAATCAAAAACGCTAGATAACAAATCGAAGTATTTGTTGATGGTAGAGGATACCGCTTCGGTAGCAGCTTTATATCGCTCGTATCTTACACCGCTCGAAATTGATATCAACATTGTTGGCACTGGCCGCGATGCAATCGAGAGTTTGAATCATCGAATCCCAGACCTTATTTTATTAGATCTACGTCTGCCTGATATGACGGGTATGGACGTGCTATTTGCTGTAAAACAAAAGTACCCTGAAGTTCCGGTTATCTTCATGACGGCTCACGGCTCTATCGATACCGCCGTAGAAGCGATGCGTCATGGTTCTCAAGATTTCCTTATTAAACCGTGTGAAGCCGACCGACTCCGTATTACGGTGAACAACGCGATCCGCAAAGCCACCAAGCTTAAAAATAGCTCGGAACACCCGGGAAACCAAAATTACCAAGGCTTTATCGGCAGTAGCCAAACCATGCAGCAGGTTTACCGAACGATTGATTCTGCTGCATCGAGTAAGGCAAGCATTTTCATTACTGGTGAAAGTGGTACCGGTAAAGAGGTATGTGCAGAAGCCATTCATGCGGCGAGTAAGCGTGGCGATAAGCCTTTCATCGCGATTAACTGTGCCGCTATCCCTAAAGATCTGATTGAAAGTGAATTGTTTGGTCACGTTAAAGGTGCCTTTACCGGTGCGGCGACCGATCGCCAAGGTGCTGCTGAGCTTGCTGATGGTGGAACACTGTTTCTTGATGAACTGTGCGAAATGGACTTAGAGCTGCAAACCAAGCTGCTGCGCTTTATCCAAACCGGTACTTTCCAAAAAGTCGGCTCTTCGAAGATGAAGAGTGTCGACGTTCGTTTTGTGTGTGCGACCAACCGTGACCCTTGGAAAGAAGTACAAGAAGGTCGCTTTAGAGAAGATTTATACTATCGTTTATACGTGATTCCACTGCACTTGCCGCCATTGCGCGAGCGTGGTGAAGATGTCATCGAGATTGCGTATTCTCTGCTAGGCTATATGTCGGTCGAGGAGGGGAAGGCGTTTGTACGTTTTGCTCAGGAAGTACTTGACCGCTTTAATCAATATGAGTGGCCGGGTAATGTTCGTCAGCTACAAAACGTGTTGCGAAACGTGGTGGTATTGAATAACGGCAAAGAGATTACTCTCAACATGCTTCCACCACCGTTGAACCAACCGATTGAAAACAGTCTGCGATTGAAAGAGAAGCAGAATGAAGACATCACGGTAAAAGATATTTTCCCATTGTGGATCACTGAGAAAACGGCTATCGAGCAGGCCATTAAAGCGTGTGATGGCAACATCCCTCGTGCGGCAGGTTTCTTAGATGTCAGTCCATCGACGATATACCGTAAGTTGCAAACGTGGAATGCGAAGCAGTAATCAACAAACAATAAGAAAATAATAATGACGAAAGTATTAAATCAGCAAAAAGTTGATGAGCTTGCCGGCGAAATAGGCCAAGAGAATGTCCCGGTTTTACTGGAAATCTTTTTAGGTGAGTTGAAAGGCTACTACGAACACCTCGAGATAAATAAAGAGTCGGATACCTCTAAGTACTTGGCTGATATCAGTCATGCACTTAAGAGCAGCGCAGCAAGCTTTGGTGCGGATTCTTTGTGTAGTTTTGCGATTAGCTTAGACGCAAAAGTGAAGCAAGCGTTGCCTGTAACCGAGATTGATTTTCAAGATATGCAAGACCTCCTGTTATCGACGTACACTGAATATCAGCAGTTGATGACGGACCTCTAAAACGGCGAGTTATTACAGACAACAAAAAAGGAGCATGATGCTCCTTTTTTGTTGTCTGTCGCTTGAACCTATGGCTTAAGCCAACTGAGCTTCAATGGCTTGTTGAAGCTTGACACGGTCGTGTCGCCAATCTCGGTTTGCTGATGCAAGATCTGTGGTCACACAATTCCATTGCCCTTCTAATTCAGGGTGTGGTTCATTGCCCAACACTATGTCTATCTTCCTTGCCTTACAGGTACGTTCACACCACTCCAATTGCTCTTGAAGCGTCATTTTCCCTGCAGGGCCGTGCTCTGGTGAAAGGTTTTCAACGAAGATAACTTTTGCCTTGGTGTTTTCAGCTATGGCTTTCCCAATCTCTGGAAGGAGAAGAGGAGGCATCACACTGGTTAAAAAGCTTCCAGGGCCAAGGACAATGCAGTCTGCTTGCTCAACGGCAGCAACGGCTTCTTTGGTTGCTGGCACTTCTGGAGACAAGTCCATCATGCGCAGCTTTTCCGTCATGTCATCAACGTTGGTTTCGCCGGTTACCCAGCGGCCTTCCATTGATAGAGCGGTGAGGTCTGAAGGATGCTCTGTCATTGGGACGATATTGACATCGACCTTGAGCATATTTCGAATCAGGTTAATCGCTTCCAATGGGCGAACGGAAAGGTTGTCTAACGCCGTCAGCATTAGGTTACCTAAGTTATGACCGTCTAGCTCACCTTGGCCGCGAAAGCGGTATTCGAACATCATCGAACTGATTGAAGGTTCTGTAATTAATTGGTTGATACAGTTACGTGTATCTCCCCATGCGATGCCACCTTGGCAATCTCGAATACGTCCGGTGGAACCGCCGTTATCTGTCGTTGCAACAATGCCAGTTGCGTTGTTACCAAAGTCTTTTAATGCAGCTAACATGCGACCTAAGCCATGGCCACCGCCGATTGCTACGACTTTCTTTGAAGAGTAAATATTCATTTATTGTTCTTGTTAGGTTATTACCAACTATAATTTAGGTTAAATGCTTCTCGCTATATACTCAACAAGAGTTATTTTGAGCGTTTGATACGTTTTTTTTGCCGATGTGACCCGTTTTTTACCATCAGAGCTAGATTCACGTACAAATATTAAGTATTTTATTACTCAGCTACTGCGCGTGTGAATATAACGCTCAGTTGCCATAACTCCGAGCTCTCGCATGCTAAGTCGCACAGTGGTATTTGCTGTACCGATACGCATCAAGAGCCAGTGACATGTTGTCACAAGGGCTTAATTGGAAATGATTATGCCTCCCGTGTTTGGAAAGGTGTTCCGTGGCGCAACAATTCGAAGATAGATTCCATCGCAAGTTTTATTACTTGCGCTTGTCGGTTACAGACGTCTGTAACTTTAAATGTACTTACTGCTTGCCAGATGGTTATAAACCGTCAGGGCAAAAAAACTCGTCTTTTTTAAGTGTTCCCGAGATCAAACGCGTTGTTAAAGCGTTTGCAGATTGTGGTACCTCAAAGATCCGCATTACAGGCGGAGAGCCGAGTCTGCGTAAAGACTTTCCTGAAATCATACATACCGTTGCTTCTACTCCAGGCATCGAAAAAGTGGCCACCACAACGAATGGCTACCGCATGGAGAAACAAGTAGGACAATGGCGTGATGCTGGTTTAACCCATATAAACGTGAGCGTGGATAGTTTAGATTCGCGCATGTTCCATCAGATCACTGGTGAGAATAAGTTTACTGAGGTTATGCGAGGCATTGATAAAGCGTTTGAGGTTGGCTTTGAACAAGTCAAAGTCAACGTCGTATTAATGAAAGACCTTAACAGTCAGGAATTACCAGCCTTCCTTAATTGGATCAAAGACAAACCCATTCAATTACGTTTTATCGAGCTGATGAAAACCGGCGAGATGGACGAGTTGTTCGATAAACATCATGTGTCTGGCGTTGCGATTCGCAACCAGCTTATTGCTAATGGTTGGCTGCTAAAAGTCAAAGCCGTTAACGATGGTCCGGCGCAAGTGTTTGTCCACCCAGACTACAAGGGTGAAATTGGTTTGATCATGCCTTACGAGAAAGACTTCTGTGAGAGTTGTAACCGACTGCGCGTTTCTGCGACCGGTAAACTTCACCTATGTCTGTTTGGCGACCACGGTGTTGAACTGAGAGATCTGATTCAAGAAGATCAACAAGAGCAAGAGCTCATTGATCGAATTCAGGCTCAGCTTCAAACCAAGTCCGTTAGCCACTTCTTACACGATGGCAACAGCGGCATGACTCCAAACTTGGCGTCAATCGGCGGTTAACCCGCTATATACTCTAAAGCATTTTATCGCTCAGCTTCTTTAGGCTGGGCGAATCAGTCTAATGAAAAATTTATATAGGTGAACAAATGGGTCACGCAGAAAGCAAATTTCAAGCAGCAAACATCGCAGTACTAACCGTTTCAGATACTCGTACAGAAGAAAATGACACGTCAGGTGGTTACCTAGCTGAGCATGCTAAAGAAGCAGGCCACAACGTGGTTGATAAGCAAATCGTTATCGATGACATGTACAAGATCCGTGCGATCGTATCTCAGTGGATTGCTGATGACAGCGTTCAAGCGATCATGATCACGGGCGGTACGGGTTTTACATCTCGTGACAGCACGCCTGAAGCACTTAAGCCACTGTTCGACAAAGAAGTAGAAGGCTTTGGTGAACTTTTCCGCCAAGTGTCTTACGAAGAGATTGGTACATCGACGATTCAATCTCGTGCGATTGCGGGTTTTGCTAACCACACAGTAATCTTTGCGATGCCAGGCTCTACAGGCGCTTGCCGTACAGGTTGGACTAAGATCATCAAGCAACAGATGGATGCTAGCCACCGCCCTTGTAACTTCATGCCACATCTTTCTGTATAAGGTGGTTTGAGTATGAGCCAATTTACACACATTAACGCGTCTGGCGAAGCAAACATGGTCGATGTATCGGCTAAAGCTGAGACAGTACGTGAAGCGAGAGCAGAAGCTTTCGTTCAAATGTCGGCAGAAACGCTAGAGTTGATTGTTTCTGGTAGCCACCATAAAGGTGATGTTTTCGCAACGGCACGCATTGCGGGTATCCAAGCGGCGAAGAAGACGTGGGATCTGATTCCACTGTGTCATCCTCTACTACTGACGAAAGTAGAAGTGCAACTTGAAGCGATCGAGTCTGAAAACAAGGTACGTATCGAGTCGGTATGTAAGCTTGCGGGTAAGACAGGCGTAGAAATGGAAGCGCTAACGGCTGCTTCTGTTGCTGCACTGACGATTTACGATATGTGTAAAGCTGTTCAGAAAGACATTGTTATCGAGAACGTACGTCTGTTAGAGAAGACGGGTGGTAAATCAGGACACTTTAAGGTGGAATCATGATTACTGTACTTTTCTTTGCTCAAACTCGTGAACTTGTCGGTGTTGATAGCCTAGAAGTCGACGCGCAATTCAGCACTATCGAAGCGATTCGCAGCCACCTTGTAACACAAGAAGGCAAATGGGATATCGCATTGGAAGAGGGCAAGCTTCTGGCTGCGCTTAACCAATCAATCGTACCTTTGACGACTGAAGTGAAAGACGGCGATGAAGTCGCTTTCTTCCCACCAGTGACAGGAGGCTAAGCATGGATCCAAGAGTATTAGTAACAGCAGAGGATTTCTCTGTAGGCGACGAATACGACTACTTGGCTCAAGGTACAGCTGCCGGAGCGATTGTGACGTTCGTTGGTAAAGTTCGCGACATGAACCTTGGCGACAACGTGATTGGTTTGTCTCTGGAGTACTATCCTGGCATGACAGAGAAATCACTGAGCGAGATCTGTGATCAAGCTGAAGCGCGCTGGCCTATTCAGAAGATGCGAGTGATTCACCGCGTGGGTGACCTAGATATCGGTGACCAGATTGTTTACGTTGGTGTCTCCAGTGCACACCGCGGTGCGGCCTTTGAAGCCTGTGAGTTTGTGATGGACTTCCTGAAAACCAAAGCGCCGTTTTGGAAGAAGGAACGTACCACTGAAGAAACTCGTTGGGTTGACTCTCGAGATTCAGATGCGAAAGCTGCAGAGCGTTGGGTAAAATAACCACCAAAGGTTACTTACCTTCAGAACGAATATTAAAAGCCGACTATTAAAGTCGGTTTTTTTGTGCGTGCTACAAAGCTATTTATAAATAAGCGGTGTATTAATAAATGGTTAATCATTCAACTTGCATATAAATTCGGTGCGTGATTTTGTCTGTCTTGGTGCATTTCTAAATCTGTTTTGGTGCAGTGCATTATGCTGTTTTGTATAAAGTGATAATCCTCACAAATAGTGGAGTCTATTTAGGGGATATGTGATGTGCAATTAGATTTCATGTGGCATTAATGTTAATTTGCTGACCGTGTTCTAGCATAAGATGCTAAAAAAAAGTATCAATACAGATACATCAACACTAAAGGCTGTTTTTTAATTAATCCCTATGTGTAACTCACTATTCATTAGGTTTTTATTAGAGATTTACACTATTTCCTTAAGTAATTCGGAGAATTATCCGATTTTTTGCGACTTGTTTATGGCAAATTACTTCAATGGTTGATAGTGTGTGCCTCAATCTTTGTAAGGTTTTAGATTTTTATGCTTAAAATTTGAGCTAAATAAATCTAAATCACTGCCGTTCAGTGAACCAAGCAAAGAAGTCATGGATGCAATACGAAAAACTTGGAGTTTATTAAATGTACAAGAATAAAATCACTCAGGCCCTTCTTCTAGGTGCTGGTTTGGCAGTGGCTGCCACTTCTACTCTTTCTATCGCTGCTGAAGTCCCAGCAGGCACTGAACTGGCAAAAGTTCAGGAACTGGTTCGTGGTAACGGTACTGAAGTAGCAACACTCGACCCTCACAAATCTCAAGGTGTACCAGAATCTCACGTAATTCGTGACCTTTTAGAAGGTTTAGTGAACCAAGATGGCGACGGCAATACTATCCCAGGAGTAGCTGAAAGCTGGGAAACGACGGACAACAAAACATTCACTTTCCACCTGCGCAAAGACGCTAAATGGTCTAACGGCGACCCTGTAACGGCAAATGACTTTGTTTACAGCTTCCAACGTGCGGTTGATCCTTTAACTGCTTCTCCATACGCTTGGTATATGGAATATACCAAGATGGCGAATGCGAAAGACATCGTCGCGGGTAAGAAAGACAAGAGTGAACTAGGCGTTAAAGCTTTAGATGACTACACGTTAGAAGTGACTTTAGATACAGCGGTCCCATATTTCGTAATGATGATGGGTCACACAACAGTGAAGCCAGTACATAAAGCAACTGTTGAAAAATTCGGTGACCAGTGGACTAAGCCTGAAAACTTTGTTGGTAATGGTGCATTTGTTCCAAATCAATGGGTAGTTAACGAGCGTCTTGAACTAGTACGCAACGAAAATTACTGGGATAACGAACATACAGTTCTTAACAAAGTAACATTCCTACCAATTGAGAACCAAGTTGCGGAAATGAACCGCTTCCTCTCTGGCGAACTAGATTTCACATACGAAGTCCCTAACGAGCACTTCCGTCGCTTACAGAAAGAATACCCGGAAGATGTGAACATTAAAGGTAACCTGTGTACTTATTACTACCAATTTAATGCACAGAAAGCACCTTTCGACGACGTACGTGTTCGTAAAGCAATGTCTTACGCGATGGACCGTGACATCGTTACGAAAGCGATTCTTGGTCAAGGCCAAAAACCAGCTTACTTCTTGACTCCTGAAATTACTGCTGGTTTTGACCCGGTAACTCCAGAGTATGGTCAACTTTCTCAAAAAGAGCGTATTGCTGAAGCGAAGCGTCTTCTTGAAGAAGCTGGCTACACGAAGAGCAACCCGCTTGAATTCAATCTGCTTTACAACACATCTGAGAACCACAAGAAGCTTGCTGTAGCAATTGCATCAATGTGGAAGAAAGAGCTTGGTATTAACGCGAAACTCGAAAACCAAGAGTGGAAATCATACCTAGACAGTAAAGATACTGGTAACTTTGACGTAGCTCGTGCAGGTTGGTGTGGTGACTACAATGAAGCATCTTCATTCCTAACATTGATGGTTAGCCAGAATACAACTGCTGGTCAGCACTACAAGAGCGCTGATTATGACAAGGTTATCGAAAAAGCACTAAGCTCTACTTCAGAAGAAGAGCGTACGAAGCTATACATCGATGCAGAAAAATTGCTAGCTAAAGACATGCCAATTGCTCCAGTCTACCAGTACGTTACAACACGTCTTGTATCACCTCAGCTAGGTGGTTACCCAGAAGGTAACGCCGAAGATAAGATTTATTCAAAAGATCTTTATATCAAAGCAAAATAACCTCCTATAAAAATAAAATATAACTAACTTAGACCTGTGTGCGAGAAATCGCACACAGTGTCTATTTAATTTTTAATTGTCACAGACTGAAAAGAGTGAGTTTATGCTTAAATTCATTATGAAAAGGATATTCGAAGCGATTCCAACCATGTTGGTGTTGATCACTATATCTTTCTTTCTCATGCGTTTCGCTCCGGGTAACCCGTTTTCGAGCGAACGCCCCTTACCGCCAGAAGTTATGGCTAACATCGAAGCTAAATACGGCTTAGATAAACCTGTTTTTGAACAATACACCACGTATTTGACAAATATCTTACAAGGTGACTTCGGTCCATCATTCAAATATCAAGATTACACCGTAAATGAGCTGATCGCAGTCGCACTTCCAGTATCTGCGAAGGTAGGTTTTATTGCCTTTATCTTTACCCTGATTATGGGAGTATCGGTCGGGACGATTGCCGCCTTGAAGCACAACACCTGGATCGACTACACCATAATGTCGACCGCCATGCTCGGGGTAGTAATGCCTTCCTTCGTGTTGGCTCCGGCGCTTATTTACCTATTCTCTCTGCACTGGAACATATTCCCAGCAGGTGGTTGGCACGGCGGTACTTATATGTACATCGTCCTGCCTGTTATCGCGATGTCTCTTCTTTACGTAGCCACATTTGCTCGTATTACGCGCGGTAGTATGATTGAAACGCTAAACAGTAACTTTATCCGAACTGCACGTGCAAAAGGTCTAAGTTACCGTTACATCGTTCTAAAACATGCACTGAAGCCAGCACTGCTGCCTGTCGTTTCTTATATGGGTCCTGCGTTTGTAGGTATCATTACAGGTTCTGTTGTTGTTGAAACCATCTTCGGCTTACCTGGTATCGGCAAGCTGTTTGTCAACGCTGCGTTTAACCGTGACTACTCGCTAGTAATGGGTGTAACCATCTTGATTGGTTTCCTATTCATCTTGTTCAACGCAATCGTTGATATTTTGCTAGCGCTGATTGACCCGAAAATTCGCTACTAACAGGGACGCATGGTTATGTTGAAGAAAAAAGAAAATTTAGAAGCGATCGAAAAGTTCTCTGAGAGCTTAGAAATTGAAGGTCGCAGTTTGTGGCAGGATGCCCGCATTCGTTTTATGCGAAACAAAGCGGCAATGGTCAGCCTGTTTATTCTTACGCTTATGGTACTGGCTGTTATCTTCTTACCGATGCTGGCTCAGTACACTTATGATGATACTGACTGGTACGCAATGCATGCAGCGCCAAGTGCGGACCACTGGTTTGGCACTGATAGCTTAGGCCGTGATTTGTACGTTCGTACGCTTATTGGTGGCCGTATCTCACTGATGGTTGGTGTTATGGGTGCATTCGTAGCGGTACTGATTGGTACGCTTTACGGTGCCGCTTCCGGCTTCATCGGTGGTCGTACTGACCGAGTGATGATGCGTATCCTAGAGATCTTGTACGCGGTTCCATTCATGTTCCTAGTAATCGTTCTAGTAACATTCTTTGGTCGTAACATCATTCTAATCTTCGTTGCGATTGGTGCGATTGCTTGGCTAGATATGGCGCGTATTGTACGTGGTCAAACGCTGAGCTTACGTAGTAAAGAGTTCATTGAAGCTGCTCACGTATGTGGTGTAAGCAAATGGAAGATTATTACACGTCACATCGTTCCAAACGTACTGGGTATCGTAGCGGTTTACTCTACGCTGCTTATTCCGAGCATGATCCTTACAGAATCATTCTTATCTTTCCTTGGTCTTGGTGTTCAAGAGCCTATGACAAGCTGGGGCGCATTGCTTCAAGAAGGTTCGCAAACAATGGAAGTTGCAATCTGGCAATTGACATTCCCTGCGGCATTCATGGTAGTTACGCTGTTCTGCTTTAACTACGTAGGTGATGGTCTGCGCGACGCGCTTGATCCAAAAGACAGATAACGAAATAGCAATTAAAAGCTATAAAAGATTAAGGAAGCAATAATGAGCTTATTAGATGTCAAAGATCTGCGCGTCGAATTTACCACGCAAGATGGTATCGTAACCGCAGTAAACGACCTGAACTTCTCACTCAATCAAGGCGAAACGCTGGGTATTGTTGGTGAGTCGGGTTCGGGTAAATCTCAAACGGTATTTGCACTGATGGGACTGCTGGCTAAGAACGGCATCATCTCAGGCAGTGCAAAGTTTGAAGGCAATGAAATCCTCAACCTGCCTGAAAAAGCACTGAACAAGGTTCGTGCTGAACAGATCGCGATGATCTTCCAAGATCCAATGACCTCACTGAACCCTTACATGAAAGTAAGTGATCAGTTGATGGAAGTGCTTATGCTGCATAAAGGCATGGGTAAAGCAGAAGCGTTTGAAGAATCAGTACGCATGCTTGAAGCGGTGAAAATCCCTGAAGCACGCAAGCGTATCACTATGTACCCGCACGAGTTTTCGGGCGGTATGCGTCAGCGTGTGATGATCGCAATGGCACTGCTGTGTCGTCCTAAATTGCTTATCGCTGATGAACCAACAACGGCACTGGATGTAACCATTCAAGCGCAAATCATGGAATTGCTGAACGAACTTAAAGATGAGTTCAATACGGCAATCATCATGATCACCCACGATTTGGGTGTGGTTGCTGGCTCATGTGACAAAGTACTTGTGATGTACGCGGGTCGTACAATGGAATACGGCACGGTTGATGAAATCTTCTACGAGCCAAGCCATCCATATGCGGAAGGCCTGCTTAAAGCGATTCCTCGTTTGGATACCGAAGGTGAAATTCTACCGACGATTCCAGGTAACCCACCTAACTTACTTCGCCTACCAACAGGTTGTCCTTACCAAGACCGTTGTCACCGTGTAATGGACCGTTGTAAGCAAGAAGCACCGATTTTGCAGCCATTTGCTAAAGACCGTCAGCGTGCTTGTTTTTCTGATTGGGAGACTTGGACAAAATGAGTAAAGAATTACTATTAGATATTAAAGACCTGAAAGTTCACTTTAGCATTGCAGCTAAGTCTGCTTGGCCTTGGGCAAAACCATCAAACCTTAAAGCGGTTGATGGTGTGGATGTTCACCTTTACGAAGGAGAAACCCTGGGTGTAGTGGGTGAGTCTGGTTGTGGTAAGTCGACTTTTGCCCGTGCGATTATCGGCTTGGTTGAAGCGACTGAAGGGCAAGTGATGTGGTTAGGTCAAGATCTAACTAAGATGCAGGAAGTGAAACGTCGTGAGACTCGTAAAGAGATTCAGATGATCTTCCAAGACCCGCTAGCATCGCTTAACCCACGTATGTCAGTAGGCGATATCATTGCTGAGCCTCTAGAGACTTTCTTCCCTGAACTTTCTAAACAAGAAGTAAAGGACAGAGTTAAAGAGATGATGGCAAAGGTTGGTCTACTACCAAACGTAATCAACCGTTACCCACATGAATTCTCTGGTGGTCAGTGTCAGCGTATTGGTATTGCACGTGCGCTTATCTTGAAACCTAAGATGATCATCTGTGATGAACCTGTTTCTGCACTGGATGTATCTATCCAAGCTCAAGTAGTTAACCTTCTGAAAGAGCTACAGAAAGAACTTGGTTTGTCTTTGGTATTCATCGCGCACGACTTGTCAGTGGTTAAACACATCTCTGACCGTGTCTTGGTGATGTACCTAGGTAACGCGGTAGAGCTTGGTGAATCAGATGCCTTATTCTCTGACCCTAAGCACCCGTACACCAAAGCGTTGATGTCTGCAGTTCCGATTCCAGACCCTCGTCTAGAGCGCAACAAAACGATTCAGATGTTGGAAGGCGATTTACCTTCACCAATCAATCCACCATCAGGTTGTGTGTTCCGTACGCGTTGCCCACAAGCAACAGAGGCGTGTGCGCAAACTAAGCCAACGATTCAAGGCGATGACGTTCACGCAGTATCTTGCTTGCACGTACAAGTCTAGAGCCTATTTAAAACGGTTCAGCCTGTGACAGGCTTAAGCGCGACTCGTTATTAGAGTCGCGCTTTTTTTATCTCAGGTTTAAGTGTATTGATTGCCGCTCAACAAGCTTCATCAAAATATTCGAACAACTAAGCCAACTTCTTCTAGTTTTGAAAAAGTTGGCTTTTTTTATACTAAAGAAAAGTTAGCATCACAGAGGTTTGGATATGGGCAAGTTAGTTGAAGGTGTTTGGCACGATGTGTGGTACGACACTAAAGAAAGCGGTGGTAAGTTCGTTCGTGAAGATGCGGGCTTTCGCAACTGGGTTGAAAATAAAGCCGGAGCGCAATTTGAGCCAGAAAGTGGTCGTTACCACTTATACGTTTCGTTAGCTTGTCCGTGGGCGCATCGCACGCTGATTTTCCGTGAACTGAAAGACCTAACCGATCACATTGATGTGACGGTGGTTTGCCCTGATATGATGAGTGAAGGTTGGCAAATGGGCTTGCCTGAGCCTCTATTCGGTCACACTCGCATGCACCAAATCTACACCCAAGCCAAACCGGACTATTCAGGTCGAGTCACGGTTCCTGTTTTATGGGATAAGAAAACCAACACCATCGTGAGCAACGAGTCGTCTGAAATCATCCGCATGTTTAACTCAGAATTTAATGAGTTAACAGGCAACACCGATGATTACTACCCATGGGAGCTAGCGAGCAAGATTGATGATTGGAACGACTACATCTATCCGAACATCAATAACGGCGTTTATCGTACCGGCTTTGCGACCACACAAGAGGCTTATGAAGAAGCGTATGACGCGTTATTTGAAGCGTTAGACAAAGTGGACGCCCATCTTGGCGAACACCGTTATCTGGCGGGTAACGAGATTACAGAAGCGGATTGGCGGTTGTTTACGACCTTGGTTCGATTCGATGCAGTGTATGTGGGTCACTTCAAGTGTAACAAGCAACGAATAGCGGACTACGCAAATATTCAGGGCTACCTAAAAGAGCTGTACCAGATCGAAGGCATCAAAGAGACGACCGATTTTTACCATATCAAGCGCCACTACTATTACAGCCATACGGGCATCAACCCAACCCAGGTTGTCCCTAAAGGACCCGCGCTAGATTTAGAATCGCCACATGGCCGAGGCTAGGCTCATCAGTTAATTCTCTTACTCCAGACATAAAAAAAACCCTAGATAAATATCTAGGGTTTTTGCTTTCTACTAAAGAAAAATTAGTTAATTACTTTTTCTTCAGCTTGAGCGGCTTGGTCTGCTTGGATAGCCGTTAGAGCTACTGTGTAAACGATGTCGTCTACTAGAGCGCCACGAGACAAGTCATTTACTGGCTTGCGCATACCTTGAAGCATTGGACCGATAGATACTAGATCTGCTGAACGTTGTACCGCTTTGTAAGTCGTGTTACCAGTGTTTAGGTCTGGGAATACGAATACAGTCGCTTTACCTGCTACTGGAGAGTTTGGTGCTTTAGAAGCAGCAACGTTTTCCATGATAGCCGCGTCGTACTGTAGAGGGCCGTCGATCACTAGATCTGGACGTTTCTCTTGAGCAATCTTAGTTGCTTCACGTACTTTATCTACGTCTGCACCCTTACCAGATTCACCAGTAGAGTAAGAGATCATAGCAACGCGTGGGTCGATACCGAATGCCGCCGCAGAATCTGCAGATTGGATAGCAATTTCAGCAAGCTGTTCAGCTGTTGGATCTGGGTTGATCGCACAGTCACCGTATACAAGAACTTGATCAGGCAGAAGCATGAAGAAGATTGAAGATACGATAGAAGCATCAGGAGCAGTCTTGATGATCTGGAACGGAGGAACGATTGTGTTCGCTGTTGTGTGAACAGCACCAGAAACCAGGCCGTCAACTTCGCCAGCTTCAAGCATCATAGTACCTAGGAATACTGAATCTTCTAGCTTCTCACGAGCAACAACTTCAGTCATACCTTTAGCGCCACGAAGTTCTACTAGACGAGCTACGTAGTTTTCGCGAACTGATGCAGAATCGATGATCTCAACGCCAGCGCCAAGCTCAACACCTTGCTGTGCAGCAACGCGACGGATTTCTTCAGGGTTACCTAGAAGTACACAAGTCGCGATACCGCGCTCAGCACAGATAGCCGCAGCTTTAACTGTACGTGGCTCATCACCTTCAGGAAGAACGATGCGCTTAGCCGCTTTACGAGCGAATTCAGTTAGTTGGTAACGGAATGCTGGTGGGCTTAGACGACGGATGCCTTGAGTGCCTTCAGATAGAGAATCAATCCAAGGGCCATCAATGTGGCTTGCAACGTGATCGTTAACGAACTCGATACGCTCTTTATCGTCTGCAGGAACTTCTAGGTTGAAGCTCTGTAGGTTTAGAGACGTCTGCCAAGTGTTACCTTGAGCCTTGAAGATCGGTAGACCTGAAGCGAATGCTGGTGCACAAAGGTTAGCAATGCTTTCTGGGATGTCGTAACCGCCAGTAAGTAGGATTGCGCCAATCTCAACACCGTTTTTCGCAGCAAGAGCCGCAGCAACGATAACGTCAGGACGGTCTGCAGAGGTTACTAGCAGTGAACCTGGTTTAAAGTGCTCAATCATGTGCGGTAGAGAACGTGCACAGAAAGTGATGCTCTTAATACGACGAGTCGCGATTTCACCTTCGTTGATGATTTCAGCGTTAAGGTGCTTAGCCATATCAACCGCACGAGTTGCGATTAGGTCGATGCTCCATGGCACACAGCCAAGAACACGGATAGGGCTAGAGTTGAAGATTTGCATTACTTCAAGATTCGCTTGCTGAGCTGTATCTGCATCGTCGAAGATTTCAGATAGGTCAGGGCGAGTACGGCCAGCTTCATCAACAGGAGCGTTAAGCTTGTTAATTATTACGCCTTTGATGTTCTTGTTCTTAGTACCGCCGAAGTTAGAACATGCTACTTCGATACGCTCTTTAAGTTGCGTAGGGTTGTCAGTACCAGGAGTCGCAACGAATACGATCTCCGCGCCAAGTGTCTTCGCGATTTCCGCGTTTACTTGGTTAGCAAATGGGTGCTTACGAGTAGGTACTAGACCTTCGATTAGCGTTACTTCTGCGTCTTTGTTGATCTTGTTGTATTGTTCAACAACAGACTCAAGAAGTACGTCCATTTTTTCGCTACCGATCAAAGCTTCAGCTTTAGTCATTGCGATTGGCTCACCAATCTTAATGTCGCTGTTTACGCTGATAATAGTAGACGTTAGATCGGGTTGATCACCACCGCTGCGAGGTTGAGCGATTGGCTTGTAGAAAGAAACACTTACGCCCTTACGCTCCATAGCGCGAAGAACACCCATGCTAACACTAGTAAGACCAACACCAGCGCTTGTAGGGATAAGCATAATAGTACGTGACATTGACGAACACCTTTGACTATTGGAAATAAAAAAAGCTCAACTGCTATTCCCACCGATATTTAAATTGGGGTAGGAATAGAAGTTGAGCCCCATTTTCTTGATATGAAAAACTGACTAGCTTCGAGTGAAGCTAGTCAGGTAAATCAATTAAAGACCTGCTAGTTTCGCAGTGTCTTCAGCAATTACTAGCTCTTCGTTAGTAGAGATAACCATTGCTGGGATACGGCTGTTAGCTGTAGTGATAGTACCTTCGCCGCCGAAACGAGCTTTAAGGTTAGCTTCACCGTCAACTTCGATGCCGAAGATACCTAGGCGGTTAAGAACCATTTCACGGATTGGGCCAGAGTTCTCGCCGATGCCGCCAGTGAAAGTGATTGCGTCTAGACGACCTTCTAGAGTTGCAGTGTAACCAGCAACATACTTAGCTAGACGGTGACAGAACACGTCCATTGCACGAGTTGCTTCTTCTTTCTCACCGTAGTTGTCTTCAACGAAACGACAGTCAGAAGTTACTTCAGTTAGACCAGCAAGACCAGACTCTTTAGTCAGCATGTTGTTGATTTCTTCAACAGAGTAACCAAGAGCGTCGTGTAGGTGGAAGATGATCGCAGGATCTAGGTCACCACAACGAGTACCCATTACAAGACCTTCAAGAGGAGTAAGACCCATAGAAGTATCTACAGATTGACCGTTCTTGATAGCACATACAGAAGCGCCGTTACCTAGGTGACAGTTGATGATGTTAACTTCTTCAACTGGCTTGTTTAGTAGGCCTGCAACTTCACGAGTGATGAATAGGTGAGAAGTACCGTGCATGCCGTAACGACGGATGCCGTGCTCTTTGTACAGGTTGTACGGTAGAGCGTATAGGTAAGACTCAGAAGGCATTGTTTGGTGGAACGCAGTGTCAAATACAGCAACGTTTTTAAGGCCTGGGAAGTTCTGTTGAGCCGCTTCGATACCGATAAGGTGAGCTGGGTTGTGAAGAGGTGCGAAAGTCGCAGCGTCTTGAATACCCTTAAGAACTTCATCAGTGATAAGTGCAGAAGAAGTGAACTGCTCGCCACCGTGTACGATACGGTGACCGATAGCGCCAAGGTTAGCTTTAAGCTCAGGCTTAGAAGCAAGAATAGTTTCTACCATGAAAGATAGTGCTTCTACGTGAGCTGCGCCCGCGCCTAGTTGTGCTTCATGCTTGCCATCAAGTTTCCACTTCATACGAGCTTCTGGAAGACCTAGACACTCAGCAAGACCAGTTAGGTGCTCTGCACCTGTTTCTGCATCAACAACAGCGAATTTAAGAGAAGAACTACCACAGTTTAAAACTAAAACTAGCTTAGACATTAATGACTACCTGTTTATTTTTCTGATCGAAATCAGTTAAGGATGAAAATTAATCTCAAGAATAGTCGAAGCACATAGGCTTGCGTACTAACCTTGGTCAAAAAAACGTTAATTTCCGTATAAAGTGAAAGCGCTCTTTATCAAAAAGAGGCTTGTGCATTCCTTGCAGAAGTCTTCTCAAAGTTGCTTAAATTGTAAATAAGGGCAACAATGAGATTGAGGTCTGCAAATAATAGCGATATTGTGCAAATATAACAAAAAAATTTGAAAGAATATTATTTTTCGTCAAATTTTTGTGTTTTTAGTTGATGATTTCAACTTTTTTTTAATGGGAGACTCATATGAGCAATAGAGTTGGTTTAGCTAGTAGTTTAAAAGATGGCCAAAAGTACATGGATCTCTGGCCCGTCCGAAAAGAGTTAAACGCGATCTTCCCAGAACAACGCATTATTAAAGCGACCCGTTTTGGCGTGAAAGTGATGCCTGCGATTGCCGCTATCAGTGTTCTTACACAAATGGTCTTTAATAATTACCAAGCGATGCCACAGGCTGTGGTTATGGCTTTGTTTGCGATCAGCTTGCCGCTTCAAGGTATGTGGTGGTTGGGCAATCGCTCAAATACACAACTTCCGCCGGCGCTAGTATCGTGGTACCGCGAACTGCATGAAAAGATCACTGAAACGGGTTTTGCGTTAGAGCCTATGAAGTCGCGCCCTCGCTATAAAGAATTGGCAATCATTTTAAATCGCGCCTTTCGTCAGTTAGATAAATCCTCAATGGAGCGTTGGTTCTAAAGAATCCCAGCTCTCCCTCTTGTCTGAGAACAACTATTCATCTTCTATAGCTTGTTCTCAGATTTGCTCCTCTCTTTGTTACCTCGCTTACTTTCCGTTTAGCTTACCTGTCTTTATTCACTTGGTTTCTTACCTTCCTCCGAAGTCAATATAACCTTTCTCACATAACTCGAGCCTTGTTGTATTTTTGTTAAATATTACTTCAAGTTATCAATGGTTACTGGTAATAATGTCAATAGTGATTTTGATGTTGTTCTCTTTGAGCGAGTAATGACGGGTAGAGCTTGATTCAGGGAGCGATAATGAGTTCTGTAAGAAAGGTATTGGCAGCGGTTTTAAGTTGCTTGATGTTGCTATGGACTGGCAATGTAATGGCAAACGTTGCCAAAGTGTCGGTTTCACAAGTTGTTGACCATCCCGATCTGAATGCGACACGTCTAGGGCTCCTTGAAGGATTGAAAGCCAAGGGTTATGACCCCGGTAAGAACTTAGAGTTTTCTTATGAAATGGCGAATGGTAACCCGGCTCAGGCAGCCAAGATTGCCAGAGAGCTCGTCAGTGAAAATCCCCATGTATTGGTAGGCATCGCAACACCGACCTCACAAGCCTTAGTATCGGCGACTCGCTCGATACCGATTGTGTTCACCGCGGTTACCGATCCTATCGGCGCTAGGCTGGTTAAACAGCTAGAAAAGCCGGGCCGCAATGTCACGGGTCTTTCTGATCTCTCTCCAATCGTTCAACATGTCTCTTTGATCAAAGAGCTTCTTCCTAAGGCAAGTTCAATCGGTGTGGTTTATAACCCTGCGGAAGCGAATGCCGTTGCGTTAGTTGGGTTATTGAGAAAGGCAACTCGAGATTTCGGTTATACACTTCACACCGAAAAAGCGCTGACTGTTGACGATGTCGAAGAAAAAGCAGAATCCATTGCTAAGAAGTCTGATGTTATCTATGCCTTGACCGATAACACGGTTGCAAGCGGCATGGAGGGGTTGATAGACGCTGCAAACCAAGCTGGTACACCTGTGGTTGCAGGAGCAACGTCTTATGTCGGGAAGGGAGCGATTGCTGGTTTAGGTCTAGATTATTATGATGTTGGGATTCAGACCGCGGATTATGTCGCAGCCATTCTGGAAGGACAGAAGCCCGGGAAGTTGAGTGTCAAAACTGCGCAGAGTTCTCAGCTGGTGGTTAACCTAGATGCTGCACGTGAGCTTGGCGTGACAGTGCCTCAGTCTGTGATTGAGCGTGCGGTCATTAGCCGGTGAATTGAGTTTGGTGTTAGGTGAGCTAATAGGCCATAAGTCATATTATTAACAGCATTGAAATGGGCTCAGATAACGGAACTAACCTGCTCTATATGTTGGTGCTTCTCTATTTTATTCATTTGTAAGCGGTTATTTGACCGTTAGGTGTGTCGTTAATATCAATTTACATTATTTTACGTCGAGCGAATTGCCGATTAATGTAATAATATTAATGGGGTAAATGAAAATAGCTGAGCGCTAAGAGCACATTATATGAAAGTAAATAGGCACTTTAGCCTTACCTTTGTCTTCGGCTTTCCTGCAGTGATCGCCGCGATGCTACTCGGCTTAATCGGAAAGAACCATTTTGATTCGGTGGAAAAAGACATCGAGAGCGAATTTCATCGTATCGAAGAGGTATTCAAAAGAACCACAAAAGTGGTCACCGCTCTAGATTACAGCTTCTCCAACTACTACAAATCCGGAAACCCTCTCTTTCTCGATCACAACAAACAAGTTGTGGATGGGCTTTGCCAAATCTGGCCTATTGATGTGTTACTCCTAGCGGATGGTAAAACTTCAGACATTCCTTCTGTCGATATCGACTATATGCTGGTCGGCCAAGAATCCCTTTGTTCCGAAACCAGTGACAGCTACAAGAGCGCTTCAGAAAAGATAGCTCTAGCTCCTATTCTTTCGTTTTTATCTCAGCTTGATGAATACCACGACGGCGTGCATTTTATTGATACGAGTGGCTATGTGATCTCTTCGCCGGAAGATTTTGCCAAAGGGCTGAGTAAAGAGCTGCTCTCGACTATAAAGAGTCGCCCTTACTGGCAGAAAACGGCCAACAACCCTGACAAACTCACGCTCTCTGGCCCTGGCTATCGTTTTGATTCCCTTGACCGCATGTTCAGTATGACCATCCCTGTGTTCCATAAAGGCGTTCACCAAGGGATGCTGTCGGTGGATATTAATGCTGGTAGGTTGCTTGAGAACTCTAATGAGCATCTGGCTGGTCGGATCGATATTATCGATACCACTCGCTCTGCGCCGATTGATAGCGCGGCTTTC
The DNA here is from genome assembly GCF_000272105.2 of Vibrio splendidus 12E03. Lineage (GTDB taxonomy): Bacteria > Pseudomonadota > Gammaproteobacteria > Enterobacterales > Vibrionaceae > Vibrio > Vibrio splendidus_I. The sequence continues at coordinate 25,835 of NZ_AJZD02000165.1, read as the reverse complement.
TATCATCAGATTAATCTAGAAGGTGTCGCATCCCATCATGCCATGTATTACGAATTGGATATTGCCAAAGAGATTGAGCACTTTTTCGTGTATGATAAAGACAGCCTTATCGTTGCTATCATTGTCTATCTTTTCTCTGTAACGATCTTTTTCTACGTCAATTCGACTATTGAACGGGGTTACTTCAAAGAGCTCGCTGCGAAAGACCCTATGACGGGACTGTTAAACCGACGTGGTTTAGAAGCGTTTTGGCGAAGCGTCGATCACGATCAGTTGTTTGCCTTAACGGTATTTGATATCGATGATTTCAAGTTAATCAATGATACTTATGGCCATGACAAAGGTGATGATGTGATTCGTTATATGTCGCGCCAGATCAGTAACAGTGTTCGAAGCAGTGATGTAGCCGCTAGGTTTGGTGGCGAAGAGTTTGTCGTTTACATGAAAGGTGATGACCGTGAAACTCTGATGAGAACATTAGAGCGCGTGAAAAACGCAATCAGTGCTAAATCAGTCGATATTGTTCCGAATGGATTCACAGTGTCTGGCGGTGTCTGCATTGTAGAAACAGAACAAAGTAAGCTCAACTTTGAAGAGATATTTAAATATGCCGATGAAAAGCTTTACGTGGCTAAGACCACGGGTAAAGACCGTCTCGAATTTTAACCACGTTATTTAATCGGCGTATTGTTAGAAGTAGAGAACAGCCAGCTTGTTCGAAGATTTAAACAGGTTGGCAGTACTGCTCTTGATAACGTTTAATCTGCTCGACAATCGGAGCCGCTTTTTTATAGGTTCTGATCTCACGAAATAGCTCTTCAGCTTCCGGGTATTCTTTGCGTAGATACACAAACCACTGTTTTACGCGGTTCGGATAATACAGACCTTTATCACCCTCAATTTCAAACTCAGAGTAACGCAGCAGCAGGGCAATCACTTGTTGCCAAGGCATTGGCTGGTGGTTGTGTTTAACGACGTTACCAAGGTTTGGAACATTGAATGCACCACGACATACCATTAATGAATCAATGCCTGTGGTTTTGATACAATCTTGACCATCTTGGTAATTCCAGATCTCACCATTTGCAATCAACGGCAGAGAGGTTTTCAGACGGATTTGATTGATGTAATCCCATTTGATTTCACTGGCCTTGTAACCACCGGTTTTGGTTCTAGCATGCACAGTCAGTTCGTCGGCTTTTGCTTGTTCAATAGCATCGACAATCTCAAAGCACTCATCTGGGTGCTCCCAACCTAAGCGAATCTTCGCGGAAACAGGGATATGTGCAGGCACGGCTTCTCGAGTTGCTTTGACTACTTGGTAGATAAGCTCTGGTTCTTTCAACAGAGACGCACCACCGTTACTTTTGTTTACCGCTTTTGCTGGGCAACCAAAGTTAAGGTCGATACCTTTCGCACCAAGGCTTGCAGCTTGGATAGCGTTCTCTGCCATCCATTTGGGGTGTTGTCCAAGCAGTTGAACGTGAACAGGAACACCAGCCATGGTTTGTGAGCCTTGGTGGAGCTCTGGACACAAGCGGTGGAATACATGCGGTGGCAGTAATTGATCCGTAACGCGGACAAATTCAGTGACACAGAGATCGTAATCATTGATCTCTGTGAGAATTTCACGCATTAGGTGGTCTAGAACGCCCTCCATCGGGCCAAGTATTACTCGCATGCTGATCTACCGAAACATCTCTGTCCTGAAATTAAGAGGCGTGATTGTACGAGGTGTTCGTTAGATTGTCACTAAGGAGCGGTATTTGCCATTTCACGCGTCACTCTTACCTCACCTGTAATCGGTGAGTAATAAAGAATAGGCAAGCGTTCGGACGGGGTAAAACTTGAAGTGTAGTAGTAATAACACTCCGGCGTACCCGTGTACCAACTTACAATGGCTTCGTCGGAAGGCAGAATAAAGCCAGTATCATTTTGAGAGCGAGCAACTAAATCGGAATTAATCAAAGAGTTCCAAAGTGCAACGCATTGGTCACCATTGACTTGTGGCGGATTTGTTGGTTGTTCTCGAACCGAAATAGGAAAGCCAGTAAGTGATGGGTACACGTCGCCTTCGCCGTAATCTACCACTTGATCAAAATTTGGCTCTCCATCGACAAGCCATTGAGAATGGTACATCTCAATGCTGTTTCTAAACGCAGCAAATGCGCCTTGTGCTAATGCTTCATGAGCGTCCCGTTGAACACCAAGAAACCTAGGTGCAGCGGTCACTGCCAATATTCCTAGAATAACAATCACAACGACAAGTTCGAGTAATGTAAAACCTTGGGATTTTGATTTCATGTTGACCACGCCTAAATGTAACTAAATGTTTATGGAAGCGTTTTACACCCAAGGTTCTGATTATCAAAGCGAAATAAGTGAAATATCGCCAATATTTGAATGGCAATGGTTTGCGTATCGTTATCGGTTAGAAAACAGAGGGAAGTGGTTGGCGACAACTTAGCAGGGATAACGTTATAATATCGAAAATGCCCCAATATCCAGAGCTTTCATGACATATCAATTATTAAGCCTACCAGAATCTATTTCAGACATTACGCCGCAGTTTATCGAAGGTGCAATCCTTGCGTCTAACTTAGCGACAAAGCCACTCGATCCTGAAGAATGGATTGCTATCGTAGCTCCTGAAGCGGGCAAAGAGCTTGTAACATTAGTGACAGAACAGATTAACCGACAGCACAACCTAATTCAGCGAAGTGAATACTTACTGACTGATGTGTTTGCAGAAGGTGACTTCAATGAGCAGTTCGCAGATTTTGCGGAAGGTTTTATGATGGTTTGGCCGACAGTGGAAGAGCAGTGGCAAAGCATTACGGTTGCGGACGGTACTCTGCGCATGCTGCAAGCTCTGTTGACGACATTAATGTTAGCGATTGATGAAGAGCAAACTCAACAACAAATGGTTGCGGCTGGGCTTCAAAACCCACCATCGCTTGCCGATTTAGTGGGTCAGGTCGATCTGATGATCTCAGAAGTGGCAATGGCAGCTGATGAGGCGATGCTAGGTAATAAATCGCAGAGCGTGAATCCATTTAAAGATATCGGCCGCAACGATGCTTGCCCATGTGAAAGTGGTAAAAAGTTCAAGCAGTGCTGTGGTAAAAACAGCTAATCGCAGTTTGTTGATGAACATTACTTGAGTCAGTAGCAGACTCTCTTTATGTGTTCAAAAGCTTAAGTCATAAAAAAGTCGACCTCATGGTCGACTTTTTTGTTGTCTCAATTTTAGCGGCTTACTGTTAGTCGTTTTTCGACTTCACAAATTGAGAAATAACCACAATACCGAAAGCAACCAAGTTACCTGCAAAGATAATGACTAGCCACTGAGGCATAGAAAGATCGAAGAACTGCCACACAACCTTACTGCAATCACCGTAAGCTTCAAACATCCAAGGTGCCCATTGGTTTAAAGGTGCCCAGCTAGGGAAGGTCACGAATAAGTCACAGGTTGCGAAAGGAGACGGATTGAACTGGTAATCGACGTGCTCTAAAGCAAGCATCAAACCTTTGTATGCGCCAAATCCCCAACCAGCAAGGCCTAACCAACGTGATATTGGGTTATTCGGGGCAATAGCACCAATCATGGCAGCAACACCGATAGCGAGCATAGCAACGCGCTCATAGATACACATCACGCAAGGACCAAGCATCATCACGTGTTGGAAGAAGAGAGCGCACGCTTCAAAAAAGACAATAAAAGCCAGCAGTAAAAGCCAAGATAAACGTCCCTTAGAGAAGTCTTTGATCATTGCTAAAAAGTTCACGAATTAAATCCTGTCTATAAAATAAAAAAGCCCTGATTACTCAGAGCTTTTTATCTTGGATAAGTTTCCTAATCAACTAATATTTTTGATTAGCTAGTTATACTTAATGTGGTTTGCGACACAGTGTTAGCTTAATGACCGCCAGAGATAACTGGAGCAACAGTTTCACCAGTGCGCTGAATGATCCAACCTGCATCATAGAACCAGGCTGTCATCGGTTCTACGAAGAACACGATACCAGCAAGGCCAACCAGTGCTAACACGATGGTGTATGGCAGAGCCATGATAACCATGCGGCCGTAAGACAATCGAATTAACGGAGCAAGTGCTGATGTTAATAGGAATAGGAATGCAGCCTGGCCGTTTGGCGTAGCAACAGAAGGTAAGTTAGTACCAGTGTTGATAGCAACAGCAAGTAGGTCGAACTGATCACGAGTGATGATGCCTTCAACCAGTGCAGTTTTCACTTCGTTAATGTAAACCGTACCGACGAACACGTTATCTGAAACCATCGATAAAATACCGTTGGCAATATAGAAGAGTGCGAGCTGTGCGCCTTTATCTTCAACGTGAAGTACTGCATCGATCACTGGCTTAAATAGAGCTTGGTCGATGATTACCGCAACGACAGCGAAAAAGACGGCAAGAAGTGCAGTAAATGGTAGCGCTTCTTCAAAGGCTTTACCCATCGAGTGCTCTTCAATTACACCAGTAAATGCCGTTGCCAATATGATCACTGAAAGGCCAATCAAACCCACTTCAGCGACGTGAAGCGCAAGGCCAACAATCAGCCAAACTGCGATTGCACTCTGAACCCATAATTTTGCTACGTCTTGCTTGGTGCGGTTTGCACGTTCTTTGTTGTCGAACTCAACTAAGATTTGGCGAACATTCATTGGTAGCTCAGCACCGTAACCAAACACTTTGAATTTCTCGACAAGTGCACAAGTTAAAATACCGCAGAAGAAAACAGGCAGTGTTACCGGCAGCATACGGATGATAAATTCACCGAACTCCCAGCCCGCTTGTTTAGCAATTACCAAGTTCTGTGGTTCACCTACCATGGTCATTACACCACCCAGTGCTGTACCCACACCTGCGTGCATAAGCAGTGAACGTAGGAAAGCACGGTAGTTTTCTAGGTCATCACGAGTTAGCTCTGAGATCTCTTCATCATGAGTATGATCGTGCGCAGACGTTGTGCCCTTGCCTGATGCAACCTTGTGGTAGATAGAGTAGAAGCCGACCGCAACGCTAATAACTACGGCGATTACTGTTAGTGCATCTAGGAATGCTGATAAGAAAGCGGCAGCAACACAGAAGGCAACAGAGAGTAAAATTTTAGATTGGATGCCAAGCAAGATCTTCGTGAAAATGAACAAAAGCAGTTCTTTCATGAAGTAGATGCCAGCAACCATGAATACGAGCAAGAGTAATACAGGAAGGTTTGCTTGCAGCTCGTGATAAACCATTTCTGGTTTGGTCATGCCAATGGCGACTGCTTGAATAGCTAATAGACCACCCGGTTGAAGTGGGTAGCATTTGAGAGCCATAGCTAGAGTGAAAATAAACTCAACCACCAATAGCCAGCCCGCAACAAATGGGTCAACTAGGAAGAAAACAAACGGGTTGATGATTAAAAAGGAAATGATGGCAAGTTTATACCAATCAGGAGCTTTACCAAGGAAGTTCTTGATAAAAGCGTTTCCGAGAGACATCGGCATGTTAATACTCTTTTATGTTGATTATGAATAGACAAGCAATACAACATTTTGAGAATCGAGCTATAGAAATTGTTAAAAACTATAACTAACAGTGACTTAGAAAAACTACATTCCATGTAATGTTCTGTGGTCTTGCCAAGTCACTCCCTTAGAAACTCAAGCACTGCTTATTTTTGAGCGCAACTCTACTCTTAGATAACATTTAGTCAACAGGAAAAGCCCTGTAGCACTAAAAATACCTCTTTTTTGTTGAGAAACGCGATCAAAGTAGCGCAAGCATACCACTTAAAATGTGATAAAAACCGACTAGAATCAATATTTCAGCGAAATGATTGAAATTTACAGAATAAAGACGGTTTATATATGATTATTACAACTTAATGTTGCAATTTAATGGCTTTAAAATTATGACCAATCTCATTGATTTTAAAGAAAATTTGTTGTGTTAATGATTTGTTGAAATAGTGATTTATAGTCGCTTGCTTTCTAAACCTAAGGTGCAAACGTGTGCTGAACTTTAGAGTTTTAACTCTACTTGTGTTTTGAGTGAGTAAAATTTTTGAGGGTGTTTCCGCTAGGTGTTAACTAGTGGTATGATGAGTAAATTAGAACAGAATAATTAAATTGGATTGAAGTGTAGATGGTCATTAAGGCGAAGAGCCCGGCAGGATTTGCAGAAAAGTATATCATTGAAAGTATTTGGAATGGCCGTTTCCCTCCAGGTTCTATCTTGCCAGCAGAGCGTGAGCTTTCTGAGCTAATTGGCGTTACACGTACTACGCTTCGTGAAGTACTTCAACGTCTTGCTCGTGATGGTTGGTTGACAATCCAACACGGCAAACCAACCAAAGTTAATCAGTTTATGGAGACATCAGGTCTTCATATCCTTGATACGCTAATGACGTTGGACGTTGATAACGCAAGCAAGATGGTAGAAGACTTACTTGCTGCCCGTACTAATATCAGCCCGATCTTTATGCGTTATGCATTCAAAGCAAACAAAGAAGCTTCAGAGCGTACTATTAGTAACGTGATTGAATCTTGTGAAGCGTTACTTGCGGCACCTACATGGGATGAGTTCTTAGAATCATCGCCATACGCAGACAAGATTAAGCAAGCTGTAAAAGAAGATTCTGAGAAAGATGAAGCGAAACGTCAAACGATCTTAATCGCGAAGACTTTCAACTTCTACGATTACATGCTTTTCCAACGTTTAGCATTCCATTCAGGCAACCAAATTTACGGCCTGATCTTCAACGGTGTACGTAAACTGTATGACCGTATCGGTAGCTACTACTTCTCTAACCCAGAAGCACGACGTTTAGCGATGGACTTCTATAAAGAGTTGTTCGTTATCTGTGAGAGCGGCCAACGTGAAAACTTGCCATTGGTGATCCGTAATTACGGTATCGCAAGTGCGCAGGTTTGGAACGAAATGAAAACAACGTTGCCAACGAACTTCACTGAAGACGATAGCTAATCTTTTGGGCTAACTAAATAGCGTTAAACAAAGAACAAAAAAGCGGCGAGATAATACAATTATCTCGCCGCTTTTTATTTATTAAGAATCTGGCTAGTTTATTAGTAGGTTGTTTTTAACCGGCAAACTCTTCTGAGTCAGGGCGGTTAGTAAACTGAACGCCATTTAGGAAGTCGCAAAGCAGTTGGTCTTCACACACTTTGTAGTTTTTGTTTTCTGGCTTGCGGAAGTAAGCGCCGATTTCGTACTTGCTCAAGCTAATGCCAACCACTTCTAGCACGTCCAAAACATCTTCTGCTTTCATGTTTAATGCGATACGAAGCTTCATGAAGATCATGTTGTTCGTCAGTGCAACTTCAGGTTTAGGTTGCTCGCCTTCTTTTTTGCCACGCTTAAGGTTGATGAAACCATTTAGGAATACCGCTAACTCTTTATCTTTCATCTTAGAGCATGACTTGTCGTTGTCGTCTTTTAGCCAGTTTATCACTTGGTCATGAGCAACGGTCACATCAGCTTGTTCGATAGCTTTGATGATTTGTGCATTTTTAAGGTTTAGTGCGTGTTGAATACGACGCAAGATTTCGTTGTTAGTCACTGGGAATTCCTAAAAAGGGTTTTAGAGTAAAGAGGTGCTGGTTTCGCCTATTTTTGTCGACGAACCAATTTCTACTCTACATAGCATAGTTGACGGCGACTCTAACAGAGAACGCTAATTTTCGGTAGATATAAAAAATCCCCAATGCTGATTCACTCTTTCAAGTCAAAATGCATTAGGGATTTAGTGATGAGTGCTTGTTATCTGACAGGAGCCAGAATTACATTACACGCATACCTGGTTGAGCACCTTCGTGTGGCTCAAGGATCCATAGGTCGCTGCCGCCAGGGCCCGCTGCTAGGATCATGCCTTCAGACATACCAAACTTCATCTTACGAGGTTTTAGGTTGGCTACCATTACAGTTAGCTTGCCTTCTAGCTCTTCAGGTTTGTATGCTGATTTGATACCAGAGAATACTTGGCGAGTCTCACCACCGATGTCCAGTTGGAACTTCAGTAGTTTGTTCGCTTTTGGTACTTCTTCACAAGAGATGATACGAGCAATACGCATGTCTACTGCAGCAAAGGCATCGAACTCAATCTCGTCTGCGATTGGCTCTTTGTCTAGCTCAGTTTGGCTTGCTTGTTCTTTTTCAGCTTCTGCTTTTTCTTTCGCCGCTGCTTCAGCGGCTGCATCTTCTTTAGAAGACTCAACCATTGCTTCCACTTTCTTAGGGTCAATACGGTTGAATAGCGCTTTGAACTTAGTGATCTCGTGATCAGTTAGCGGAGTAGCAATCGCTTCCCACGTTAGCTCTTCGTTTAGGAAAGCTTCAGTGCGAGCTGCAAGCTCTGGCATCACTGGTTTCAGGTAAGCCATCAGCACGCGGAATAGGTTAATACCTACAGAAGAAACTTGTTGAAGCTCAGCTTCTTTGCCTTCTTCTTTTGCAAGAACCCAAGGTGCTTTTTCGTCGATGTACTGGTTAGCTTTATCCGCTAGTGCAGTGATTTCACGGATAGCACGGCTGAATTCACGAGTTTCGTATAGCTCACCGATACGCTCAGCAGCAGCAACGAATTCGTTGTATAGCTCAGGCTCTGCAAATTCAGCAGCTAGCTTGCCTTCAAAACGCTTAGTAATGAAGCCTGCGTTACGAGAAGCTAGGTTAACAATCTTGTTTACTACGTCAGCGTTTACACGTTGAGTGAAGTCTTCAAGGTTAAGATCTAAGTCATCGATGCGACTGTTTAGTTTCGCAGCGTAGTAGTAACGTAGACACTCAGGGTCTAGGTGGTTTAGGTACGTGCTTGCTTTGATGAATGTGCCTTTCGACTTAGACATCTTCGCACCGTTCACTGTTACGTAGCCGTGTACGAATACGTTGTTTGGCTTACGGAAACCTGCGCCGTCTAGCATTGCTGGCCAGAATAGGCTGTGGAAGTAAACAATGTCTTTACCGATGAAGTGGTAAAGCTCAGTTGTGCTGTCTTTCTTCCAGTATTCATCGAAGTTTAGATCGTCACGTTTGTCACATAGGTTCTTGAAAGAAGCCATGTAGCCAACAGGTGCGTCTAGCCATACGTAGAAGAACTTGTCTTTTTCGCCTGGGATTTCAAAGCCGAAGTAAGGTGCATCACGTGAGATATCCCACTGTTGCAGACCAGACTCAAACCATTCCTGCATTTTGTTTGCAGTTTCATTCTGTAGAGAGCCAGAGCGAGTCCACTCTTTAAGCATGCTTTCGAACTGAGGTAGGTCGAAGAAGAAGTGCTCAGAGTCTTTCATTACTGGAGTTGCGCCAGAAACCGCTGATTTAGGGTTAATTAGCTCAGTTGGGCTGTATGTCTCACCACAGTTATCACAGTTATCACCATACTGGTCTTCTGACTTACACTTAGGGCAAGTACCTTTTACGAAGCGGTCTGGTAGGAACATCTCTTTCTCAGGATCGAAAAGCTGAGAAATAGTACGGCTAGAAATGAAGCCGTTCTTTTTAAGTTCTAGGTAGATGTGAGAAGCCAGTTCACGGTTCTCTTCGCTGTGTGTGCTGTGGTAGTTATCAAAGCTGATATCAAAGCCAGCGAAGTCTTTTTGGTGCTCTTCACTAACAGCAGCGATCATCTCTTCTGGCGTGATACCCATCTGTTGAGCTTTAAGCATAATTGGCGTGCCGTGAGCATCGTCAGCACAGATGAAGTTTACAGTGTTGCCACGTAGACGCTGGTATCGAACCCAGATATCAGCTTGGATATGCTCAAGCATATGGCCAAGGTGAATAGAGCCGTTAGCGTACGGAAGCGCACAAGTTACCAAAAGTTGTCTTGGATCAGTTGCCATACTTAATAATTCGCTTTTTTGATAGGTATAAATTTGAGAGGTAATACTACTTTATAACGTGTGATACGCCAAGGTATCAGACAAAGGATTCCCCTAGTTTTTTAGGGGTTCAGTCTTCATCTCGTGGGTGATAGCATAAATAAAAAAGGAGCCCCAATGCGTAACTTTACTTCTAAGCAAGATTTCTGTTCATGGTTGAATGAGTTCGAGTCACCAATCCTCACCCCAGAGTGGGCGCGGCACCAAAATATTGTATCGGTTGATCCTCGTGGGTCATTTGTAATTACCTTGCCTTTTGCAGCTAATCAGCTAGCGGTTGAATTGGAACAGTGGATCAACTCCCAGATTGAACAACAGCTTGTCAGCACTTTTCAGTTTGAAGTAAAAGTGAAGCCGTCTGCGCTAGAAACTACAGTCGCAACACCATTGAAAGGCGTTAAGAACATTATCGCCGTGACGTCGGCAAAGGGTGGGGTGGGTAAATCGACAACTTCGGTAAACCTTGCGCTTGCGTTATCTAAGTCAGGTTCAAAAGTGGGCTTGTTGGATGCGGATATCTATGGTCCATCTGTGCCTATGATGCTCGGTCAACTGGATGCAAAGCCAGAAGTACAGAACAACAAATGGATGATGCCAATCGAGGCGCATGGCATTTTCACTCATTCTATTGGCTATCTTGTGTCGAAAGATGATGCTGCAATCTGGCGTGGCCCAATGGCAGCGAAGGCTTTAGGTCAGCTTGTTAACGAAACCGTATGGCCTGATTTAGATTACCTTGTTATCGACATGCCACCGGGCACAGGTGATATTCAGCTCACACTTTCACAGCAAATCCCAGTAACGGGCGCGGTAGTCGTGACGACACCTCAAGACTTGGCTTTAGCCGATGCACGTAAAGGTGTGGCGATGTTCGATAAAGTGAGCGTGCCAGTTGCAGGCCTAGTGGAAAACATGAGCTACCATATTTGTAGTCACTGTGGCGAAAAAGAGCATATCTTCGGTGCTGGTGGTGCAGAAGCCATGTCGGAAGAGTTCTTCCTCGATATTTTGGCGCAAATTCCACTGCATATTGATGTACGAGAAGACATCGACGCGGGTTGCCCAACGGTTATACGTCGCCCGGACAGCGAACACACTCGTCTTTACCTAGAATTGGCTGAAAATGTGGCTGCGAAAATGTTCTGGACGGGAAAAGCGAGACCGGAAGCGATCAACTTTTCTATGGTTGATTAGAGTAGATAAGTCTTAAGGCCGTATAAATAATGTTTGGGTGAGATAAATAGCTTTTGTATTTGGCTAAAGAGCTGTTGGGTTTGTGCAAATAGTTGTACGCCAGTTATTCGAAAGCAAACGATTGTATTCATTAAATGCATTGATATCATCAATTTGACTGCAATTAGCTAAAATGGCGACTAGAATCTATGTGCTTTAGCCCCTATAATCAGGCGGTTTATCTCTTCCCACCACCAAACCATATCGGGTGCAAAATTAATGTCTGATAATAATCAATGTGTCATCGTAGGTATCGCTGGCGCTTCAGCTTCAGGAAAAAGTCTGATTGCTAGTACAATTTATAATGAATTGCGCGAAAAAGTAGGCGACCATCAAATTGGTGTTATCACGGAAGATTGCTATTACAGCGACCAAAGCCACTTGAGTATGGAAGAGCGTGTTAAAACTAACTACGATCACCCAAATGCACTAGATCATGATCTTTTATGTGAACATCTACAGCAGCTAATGAGTGGCAACGCCGTAGAAGTTCCTGAATACAGCTACACAGAGCACACACGTACTTCTGAAACGACTACACTTACTCCAAAGAAAGTGATCATTTTAGAGGGTATTCTGCTTCTAACAGACCCGCGTCTTCGTAAACTAATGCACGCAAGTGTGTTTATGGATACACCATTAGACATCTGTCTATTACGCCGTGTTAAGCGTGATGTAGAAGAGCGTGGTCGTACAATGGACACTGTACTCAAGCAATACCAAGAAACAGTACGTCCAATGTTCATGCAGTTTATCGAGCCTTCAAAACAACATGCAGACATCATCGTTCCTCGTGGTGGTAAAAACCGTATTGCGATTGATGTGTTAAAAGCGCACATTGCGAAGTTGTTGAAGTCTTAATCGAATAAAATTTTGCCTAAGTGACTCACTTAGCTTTATTTTTTACCGAATCAGTGGCACTTTTATAGTGCCACTTTCTTTTGGAATCTAAGCAAGGAATATGCGGATGAAGAAACTACTCATTTTCATAGCTGTACCAGTGTTTGTTGTCGTTGCAGCAATTCTGGCACTAGTGCTGTTAGTGAATCCCAACCAATTTAAGCCATTAATTGTCGAACAAGCCCAAAAACACACAGGCCTAGAGCTTGTGATCGAGGGTGATATCAGCTGGCAATTCTTCCCATCCATTGGCTTTGAACTTGGTCAAACTGAATTACGTAATCCTGAAGGGTTCACCCAACCAAACCTATTCAAGGTTGATACCGTTGGCGTTGATGTTTCGGTTACTCCGCTATTTAGTAACCAACTAGAGATCGGCAACATTACTCTAGATGGTGCAGAATTCTATTTAGAAACGCTTAAAGATGGTCGCAAGAACATTGATGCACTAACGCAAGCGTCAGCGCCTCAAGAATCTGAGCCTGCAGCAGATACAAGTTCTGAATCAGCGCCTGCCCCTCAAGAGCAAACTACCACAGACGCATCGGGTTGGACGATCAACCTTGCAGGCGTAACTGTATCAAACGCATTGTTTGAAATGGACGACAAGCAAGCGGGTTCATTCACTAAGCTATACGATGTGTCTTTGAATCTTTCTGAGTTTGCTGTTGATACATGGACAACCGCGACATTTGCGGCTTCTGGTGAGAACAATCAACAGAAGTTCTCTGCACAAGGCAGTGCAGAATTCAAATTAGCTGAAGGCTTCGCAAGTTACGCACTTCGTAATATCGACTTAAACGCTAAGTTCAATGATCCAGCGACGTCGATTGAGTCAGCAAAAATTGGCTTGAATACGTTTGAGTTCGATAAGGTAAACCAACTGACTTACGCTGTAATCGGTAATGCAGCGGGCCTTGACCTTGATCTTAAAGGTGGCGGTGAACTTACTGTTGATAGCGCGATTTCAAAAGTAACGCTGTACAAGTTAACGTTAGACTCAACATTCAAAGGCGACACGCTTCCTCAGTCTCCAATGAAAGTCGACATGCTGTCTGACTTAAGCTTCGATCTTAACAAGAGCCACCTGAGCTTTGTGTTAGAGAAGCTACAAGCTAACGCTATTGCATTAGACGGTAAAGCAGACGTAACCCTATCTGAAATACCAAAGGTTCGTTTCTCGCTTCATAGCTCGAATATTGATTTGGACGAGTTCTTAGGCTTAGGCAAGACAACAGAAACCGCGAGCACAGCGCCTTCTGGTTCTGCTGGTGGCTCAACGTCAAACTCAGGTAGCTCTGCTCCTGCTAAAGAAGTGGAACCTGATCTGTCGGCTCTGAAAACGTTAGACGTGAAAGGTGACATTACGATTGATAAGTTCAAGGCGAACAACGCGAAAATGCAGAATGTTAAAACGGCATTTTCGGTTAACCGTGGTATCGCAGAGCTAACTTCATTCACATCGAATCTTTACCAAGGCTCTATTTCAGCTACGGCTAAGCTAGATGCTCGTAAAACACCGGCGACTTACACGGCTAAGAAGAAAATTAAAGGCGTGAAAGTACAACCGTTACTGGTTGATGTTGCAGAGAACGATATGCTGGAAGGTACCGGTAATATTGATGTCAACGTGAAAGGTAAGAGTCTAACTCCGACGGGTATCAAGAAAAACCTAGTCGGTACTATCGCGATTAACTTTGAAGATGGTGCAGTTAACGGCATCAACGTAGCTCAACTGATTCGAGAAAACTACTCTAAGATCAAGGGCGAGAAAGTTGAAAGCACAAATGAAGCTCAAAAAACGGACTTCAGTGCAATGAAAGCGACACTGAAAGTGGACAAAGGTTGGGTTTCAACGAACGACTTATCTGCACAGTCGCCACTGTTACGTGTGACAGGCCAAGGTAAAGCGAACTTCATTAATGAGACTGTAGACTTCCTTGTTCGTACATCGATTGTGGGTTCACTTGAAGGTCAGGGCGGTAAGAGCATCGATGATCTGAAAGATGTGACTATCCCAATTAAGGTAACCGGCCAATGGGCTGACCCGAAATTTGCACTTGTTTTTGATGATGTATTGAAACAGAAAGCACAGAAAGAAATTGACCGTGGTGTGAACAAGCTAACGGATAAGATCAAAGACGAGAAAACCAAAGAAGCGGTAGATGGTTTATTGAAAGGTTTCTTTAACTAAACGTTTCTAACTCGTATATAAAAGAAGCGCCATTCCTGTTTTAGGAGTGGCGCTTTTGTTTGGGTACTTATAATACTTTAGAGAGATTCCCTATGACACTCGTTCCTTGCTCTAGGGAATGACGACAGGTGCTCGTCCATTATTTAGGCGAGTAACACTGAATCTTCGTCATCCTCGAGAGGGAGAATGACCGGGTCGGGGGATCTCTGGTTGAGTCCGATTACCAATCCACGCCTTGAAGCACTTTTACACCAGATTCGAAAGCGTGTTTAACGTTACGAACTTCAGACACGGTGTCTGCCATTTCAGTTAGTGTGCGGTGTGCACCACGGCCAGTAATGATCACGGACTGCATTTTCGGACGGTTGTTTAGAGCTTCTACCACTTCATCCAGTTCAATGTAACCGTAACTCACCATGTAAGTCAGCTCATCAAACAGAATCACATCAATCGACTCATCGGATAGCATACGCTGACACTCTTTCCACACGCGCTGTGCGGCTTCTATATCTTGAGCTTTGTTTTGAGTTTCCCAAGTAAAGCCGGTGCCCATTACTTGGAACTCTACGTCGAGCTTTTGGAGAACGTTCTTTTCACCGTTGTCCCAAGTCCCTTTAACAAACTGAGCGACGGCACATTTCTTACCATGACCGACTGCACGTGTAATCGTACCAAAACCGGATGTTGATTTACCTTTACCGTTACCCGTGATGACCAACAATAGGCCTTTTACTTCTTGTGCTGCAGCGACACGAGCATCGACTTGTTCTTTTACTTTTTGTTGTCTTGCTTTGTGGCGTTGTTCTTTGTTGTCTTCAGTCGACATAACAAATCCTTTTAAGTTGTGATTAGGCCTATCATAGCCTAACTTAACGATAGCAAAAACCATCGGAAGAACAGGTGATTAGGGATGAAAAAGATACTCGTAGTTTGTATGGGGAATATTTGCCGTTCGCCAACAGGTGAAGCGGTGCTAAGGAAGAAAGCCCAACAGTTGGATATTGACGTTGTGGTCGACTCTGCGGGGACGATTGGTTTTCATCAAGGCAACCCGCCAGACTCGCGTTCGAAATCTGCAGGAGAGAAGCGAGGTTACAGCTTTAAGGGGATTACTTCTCGTAAAGTGGTTGATAATGACTTCGAAGAATTTGACCTGATACTCGCGGCCGATAGGGCGAATCTAGATGACTTAATGAGCCAGTGTCCCGCTCATCTCCAATACAAGCTTGCGTTATTTTTAAGCTTTGGAGAGTCACAATATTAAGAGATCCCCGATCCGTATTATGGTGAGGGAAATGGCTTTGAATTGGTGTTGGATTTAATCGAAGAGTCTAGCGAAGCGATATTGCGTTCAATGTAGTGTGGAAGGAATGTTCGTCGTTTTGTGATCAGCGTAAGGGCAGACCGATAGGTATAAAAAAGCCGACATTGAATGTCGGCCTTTCTAAATCTAACTTAAAGTTACAGCTAAGATTACTTAGACATTACTTTGTAGATTGGGTCTTCTGCAACGTTCGCTTCAACTAAGCTACCCGCTTTGTGCAGCATAGCAACACAGTCTTGGCTTAGGTGGCGAAGGTGAAGTGTTTTACCTAGCGCCGCGTAACGGTCAGCAATCGTGTCGATCGCTTCAATAGCAGAGTGGTCAGTCACGCGTGAGTTTGCGAAATCAACGATTACATCTTGTGGATCGTTGTATGCGTCAAACAACTCTAGGAAGTTAGCCGTTGAACCAAAGAAGATTGGGCCGTTAACTTTGTACTCTTTTGAGCCTTCAGCGTTTACAGACGTGTCTGCGTAGATGTGTTTAGCATGTTGCCAAGCGAACATTAGCGCTGAAGCTACAACACCAACACCTACTGCTACAGCAAGGTCAGTCAGTACGGTTACCACGGTAACAAGAACGATAACGAAGAAGTCTTGCTTAGGAACGCGACGCGCAAGCTTGAAGGTTGCCCATTCAAATGTGCCGATAACAACCATGAACATTACGCCCACAAGTGCTGCTAGAGGAATCATTTCAATCAGTGCAGAACCGAACAGGATGAACATCAGTAGTGCAACTGCGGCTACGATACCTGAAAGACGACCACGACCACCTGAGTTTACGTTGATCATCGATTGACCGATCATCGCACAACCACCCATCGCGCCGAATACAGAACACGTTACGTTAGCCATACCTTGACCAACACATTCACGGTTAGATTGACCACGAGTGTTTGTCATTTCGTCTAGTACTGTCAGTGTCAGCAGAGATTCAATCAGGCCGATAGCCGCAAGGATAATTGCGTAAGGCAGGATGATCTGTAGTGTCTCTAAAGAAAACGGAACAGCAGGAATTGAGAATGTTGGTAGAGAGCCCGCTAGCGTAGCTGCTTCGTCACCAGACATTGTACGTAGGAAGTCGACAACAGTGCGAGTTTCAAGGTCAAGACCCACAACCAAAGCCGTTACTGTAACAATAGCAACTAATGAAGATGGTACTGCTGTTGTTAGTTTAGGTAGGAAGTGGATGATAGCCATTGTAAGGGCTACTAGACCTAGCATTAGTGTCATTTGACCGCTTGGTAACCAAGTCAACGCACCTGTTACGTCTGGCGCTTTAAATTGACCAAGTTGAGCTAGGAAGATAACAATTGCCAAACCGTTCACGAAACCAATCATTACTGGGTGTGGAACGATACGGATAAATTTACCTAGTTTAAATACACCCGCTGCAATTTGCAGAAGGCCAGCCAGCATAACGGCTGCGAATAGGTATTGAACACCATGGGTTGCCACTAGGCTCACCATTACAACGGCCATTGCGCCAGTTGCACCAGAAATCATACCTGGACGGCCGCCAAAGACAGAAGTGATTAAACCTACGATGAATGCTGCGTAAAGACCAACCATTGGGTCAACGCCAGCAACAAAGGCGAATGCTACAGCTTCAGGTACCAGAGCTAGGGCTACTGTAAGACCTGAAAGCACATCATTCTTTACAGAGTGCTTTGAAAATTGTGGGAATTCGAACATGTTTGCTCAGCTATGCTTAAGATGGATTTACCGACACGGGTGTATTGCGTAGCCAAACAGTGATGGAAAAGAGCGGCAATAGCGAAGTGTCGAAAAGATAAGTGCGCGAATGCTACCCAAAAATGTGATTAAGTTCAAGGTTGAACCTAACTTTGAGTAATATATCTGTTAATTTTTATTCGATTAGTAGATATGAAAAAGGCTGCTTTAATAAGCAGCCTTTGATTCTATTTACTTGCGATTATCTATCAGTAATCGCTAGTAGTTTGGCTTAGTCATCGCCGCGCCAGCTTTGTTCGACGCTGCCTGACTGCCTGCACCTTTCGATACAAAACGTTCAGTGCGGAACGGAGCTGCAATCACTTCAATCTCTTTGATCTCTTGAGGACCAGGAGCTTTAGTCATTGGTGAGCCAGCTTGCTTCTTAGCAACTGCTGCCTTTGGTGCCGCTTTAGGAGCTTCTGTTTTTACAACAGGTGCTTCTTCAACTTTAGGCGCTTCAGCTTCAACAACTGGTGTTGCTTCTGCTTGCACAGCTTCTGCTACAACAGGCGCTTCAACTTTCGTCGCGTCTGCAATCACTGGAGTTTCAACTTTCGCAGTTTCAACGACCACTGGTGCTTCTTCAACTACAGCAGGAGTCTCAGCTACTTGAGCTTCAACAGCTGCTTCTTCGCGACGGATAATCACTTTGCCCATAGCTAGTTCAGGACATGCGAAGCCGCCTGCCATCACTACATTGCTTTGAGGTGCCGTCTCTAGAGCAACATTCTGCTCTTGAACAGATGTTTGAGCTTCAGCTGCTACTTGAACTTCAGCCACTTCAGGTTTTGCCTGCTTGTGGTGAGGTTTTGGAATGAAGCGAGGCATCACTTTACCCATAGCCATCTCTGGAGAAGCTACACCACCTTTACGTAGGCGGAATGGGTTAGGGCGACGATCACGACCGCGACGACGACGTTGACCACTTGCACGTAGGTGACGTGGAGAACGACGGTTACGACGTTGTTTCGGCTCTTCCTGTTCAGTTTGCTCTGCATTCGCTTGAGTTGCTTCTACTTGTTCCGCAACTTTTTGCTCTTGAGCTACTGACTGTTCTTTTGAAACAGATAGTTCTTTAGCTGAAACTTGTTCTTTTGAAGCATTATCTTCAGCTTGAGCTTGCTGGTCTTTAACACGAACTTGCTTGTTCAGTTTACGACGCTGACGACGCTCTTTAATCTTAGCTGCTTTCGCTTCAGGTTTAGCCTTAGGCGCTTCCGGTTTACCAGCTTGTGCTTCTGCCGCTAGCTGCAGACCTTCTTCTGCTAATTTAGATGGTGCTTGCTCTTCGCGTTGCTTCTGCTCATCACGTGGCTTGTTGCGACGGTCTTGCTTAGGCTTGCGAGGCTGACGAGTTTGCTGTGGAGCTGCTTCTTTTTGCTCTTCAGGCTTCTCATCACGAGCTGGCTTACGACGGCGTTTGTTGTCACGGTTTTCGTTACGATTGTCACCACGTTCACCACGGTCGTTACGCTGTTCGCCACGCTCACCACGTTGGTTACGACGACGGTTATCGTTACGATCACGGCGTTGACGGTTGCCGTTGTTGCGATTGTTTTTAGGTTTCTCTTCTTCTTTCTTCTCTTCTTTTTTCTCTTCTTGAGTTGAAGAGCCAAATAAGAAGCTACCGATAGCTTTGAAGAAACGACCAATTAGGCCTGGTTCTTGAGTCGCTGCTGGTTCAGCTTTCTTCTCTTCTACAGCTTTAGGTGCTGGAGCAGGAGTTGGTGCTGATTGAGCAGGAGCTGCGAAGCCTTTCAGAGCAGGTTCTTCGATCTTCTTAGGACGAATAGTCTGTTCAGCAGGCTCTTTGCTTTCCGCTTCTTTTAGAGCTTCTAGCTTGTTAGGCAGCAAGTAAGACAGTAGATCGAACTCTTCACCTTCACGAACACGGATAACCTCAAAGTGCGGTGTTTCCATGTCTGAGTTAGGAACAACAGTGATCTTAACTTCTTGGTTTTTCTCGATGTGGTTTACTGAGCGACGTTTTTCGTTCAGAAGGTAAGAAGCGATTGGAACAGGCACAACAGCAAGTACTTGTGCTGTGTTGTCTTTTAGAGCTTCTTCTTCAATCAAACGTAGAACAGAAAGTGCTAGAGATTCGTTATCACGAACAACACCAGTACCTGTACAACGAGGACAAATGTGGTGGCTTGCTTCTGCTAGTGATGGGCTCAAACGTTGACGAGACATCTCTAGAAGGCCAAAGCGAGAAATACGACCAATCTGAACACGTGCGCGATCTAAACGAACGGCATCACGTAGACGGCTTTCTACTTCGCGTTGGTGGCGAACCGGAGTCATATCGATAAAGTCGATTACAACAAGACCACCTAGGTCTCGCAGACGTAATTGACGTGCAATTTCATCGGCAGCTTCTAGGTTAGTGTTAAGTGCTGTTTCTTCAATATCGCCACCCTTTGTTGCACGAGCCGAGTTGATATCGATAGAAGTCAGTGCTTCTGTTGGGTCGATTACGATAGAACCACCAGATGGAAGACGAACTTCACGTTGGAAAGCAGATTCGATCTGGCTTTCAATCTGGTAATGGCTGAATAGTGGCACTTCACCATCGTATTTCTTAACGCGATTCATGAAATCTGGGCGTATTAATTGAATGTGCGCTTGAGCACGTTCAAAAATAGTATTGCTGTCGATTAGAATCTCGCCAATATCACGACGTAGATAGTCACGAATTGCGCGAACAATAACGTTACTCTCTTGGTGAATTAGGAAAGGAGCTGCATTTGAATCAGAAGCTTGCTTGATAGCGCCCCAATGGTTCAATAGAACATTCAGGTCCCACTCTAGCTCTTCTGCGCTTTTGCCAACACCCGCTGTACGCACGATTAAGCCCATACCTTGAGGAAGTTCAAGAGTGCTTAATGCTGCTTTCAGTTGAGTGCGTTCATCACCTTCGATACGACGAGAAATACCGCCAGCACGAGGGTTATTAGGCATAAGAACTAAGTAACTACCAGCCAAAGAGATGAAAGTTGTCAGTGCAGCACCTTTGCTACCACGTTCTTCTTTCTCTACTTGTACGATTACTTCTTGACCTTCTTTTAGCACTTCTTTAATGCTAGGACGGCCTTGGTATGTATAACCTTCAGGGAAGTATTCGCGGGCAATTTCTTTAAGAGGGAGGAAACCGTGACGTTCTGCGCCGTAATCAACGAATGCCGCTTCTAGGCTTGGTTCAATACGGGTAATACGTCCTTTGTAGATATTCGCTTTCTTTGACTCGTGACCTGGACTTTCGATATCTAGATCGAACAGTCGCTGGCCATCAACCAAAGCGACACGCAACTCTTCTTTTTGAGTTGCGTTAATTAACATTCTTTTCATTTAGAAATTCTCATTGTCTTTTCTTATTTTCATCATTGTTCTTATCGCTTTATTTCGTTTCTCATGGTGCCAGATCCCATGGCTTTATCGGTGCAGCCTCCCGGCTGGAGAGGGATGCTCTGGGGCACGTCAGTCATCATAGGGAGTTAGCCTATGATCCGCGATGTGGCGGTGAATACTCAACATGAGCGTACGTGAGTAGAGCGATAAGGAACTCAGTTGACCGTGTCTTACGCCGATTGCAGCACTGTCTAATCTGAGTTATCTACTCATTTACTTGCTTATGAATGGTTAGCTGTTTAAATAATAGTCAAACCACTGATAGCAGCTGTGAACTATAGCAGCGGTCGGTAAACACAGCAATCTGCTTTGTCGGAATGCTGTAAAAAAAACAGTTTTTGTTTGGGTTTTGATAGCTCTAACTCACTGTCTATAAATAATTTATCAATTGATATTTTAATTTGCAGGAATCTTGGTGCTTTTTTGTTCGAAGAATCAAAGAAATATAGAACTTCACGAGCATTTGAGGATAGATCGGCAGGGATTAAGGATAAATAAGTTCGGAATAGAGCTAAGAAAATCTCAATTATCAAAAGTGACAGTGATACAATAGCCCAATGAGCGAAATTAGAACCCAAGTCCAATTCGTCGACATTGACGAAGATATGGCTGGTCAGCGTATTGATAACTTCTTACGCAACCAATTAAAAAACATCCCGAAAAGCATGATTTACCGAATCGTGCGTAAAGGCGAGGTCCGCGTAAATAAAAAACGCATTAAGGCTGAATACAAACTAAAAGCTGGCGATTTAGTTCGTATCCCTCCGGTTACTATTGAAGAGAAAACAGAAGAGAACGTGCCGAGCACGAAACTCAACAAGGTTTCAGAATTAGAACAGTGCATCATTTATGAAGATGATCACATGCTAATTCTTAACAAACCGTCTGGCACTGCTGTTCATGGTGGTAGCGGATTAAAGTTTGGCGCGATTGAAGCATTACGTGCTCTTCGCCCTGATGCTCGTTTTCTTGAATTAGTGCACCGTATCGATAGAGATACGTCTGGCATTTTGCTTGTTGCTAAGAAGCGCTCGGCGCTAAGACACCTTCAAGCACAGTTCCGTGAAAAAACGGTTCAAAAATACTACTTCGCTTTAGTTATGGGCGAATGGAAGAACAGCTGCAAAGTCGTCAACGCACCTTTGTTGAAAAATGAAGTGAACAGCATTGTTCGAGTTAACCCGAATGGTAAAGCTTCTGAAACCCGTTTTAAGGTTTTAGAAAAATTCCAAGAGGCGACGTTGATTCAAGCTAGCCCAATTACAGGCCGTACACACCAAATTCGTGTGCACGCTCAGTATACTGGTCACCCAATAGCTTGGGATGATCGCTACGGTGATCGTCGTTTTGACGCTTACACGGGCAAGGTTGGTCTTGATCGTCTGTTCCTACATGCCGCAAACATCAAGTTCACACACCCAGGTAGTGAAGAGAAAATGGATATCTCGGCGCCAATGGAAAGAAGGCTAGAGAAAGCCCTAACTGGTTTACGTAAGCTTTAAGAAGATACGAGATACGAGATACGAGATACGATATTTTTCGTGAATTGAGTATCAGACGCATCAAATGGAAAAGGTTGACGAATATCGTCAACCTTTTTTGTTTTTATCTATTGTAGAAGATCCCCAAGTCGCTCGTTCCTCGCTCTTGAGGATGACGACTTTTTAAAATCACGCTCTATATCATTAGTTGGTTAGATAAAATTGCGTGTTCCGCCATTCCCTAGACTGACGAAGGAAGGAGTAGGGAATCTCTAACAAAGAGAGCGTATCCGTTATAGTACACCCATTCCTTGCGCTTCTAACATATCGACTAGATCGATTAACGGTAAGCCGATCAAAGTATTTGGGTCTTTCCCTTCCATCTGTTTAAACAACGCGATGCCTAACCCTTCACACATAAAGCTACCTGCGCAGTAATAAGGTTGCTCTTTCTCAACATAACTCATGATCTGTTGCTTAGTTAAATCGCGGAAATGCACTACAAAGGTGTCGAGACGCGTGTCAGCTTCATTGGTTTCGTTGTTCCAAACCGAAAGCCCAGTATAAAAAGTAATGCTCTTGCCGCTTTGACGAGATAGCTGCTCGATCGCTTTTTCTCGAGTGTGAGGCTTACCAATGATCTCTCCATCAATTACGCAAACCTGATCAGAACCAATGACTAAGCTAGGTTGCTCCACAACACAAGACTTAGCTTTGGTCTCAGCAAGGCGCATCACCAACTGTTGTGGTGTCTCTTCTGGAAGCGGCGTTTCATCGCAGTCTGGCTTGGCTGTAATGAAGCTTAACTGTAGTTTTTTGAGGATCTCTTGCCTAAATGGTGATGTAGAGGCTAAAACTAGTTGGTAATTTCTCATTTTAATTTACAATTCAAGGAAGCATTTATCTCAGGATAACGTAACTTGTCCTGCTATTCATAATGCTCTGAATAGGAAAGGCAGGAAAGTACATTTTTTTTGCCATTTCCTTTGACTAAACACGATTTGGAAGATAAGATTCGCGCCCTATGCAAAAGGAAAAAATACCGCGTACAGTTGATCCGGCAAGAACGGCTCAAAAACGACTCGATATGGATGGTATCATTCAGGTCAGTCTTTTGAAGCGTTTAACTGAAGCAACTGAAGGCGTAAAACGTGACGCGCAAGTCTCAATGTCATTTGGGCTTGATGAACAACGATTAGTCGTTATCTCTGGTAAAGCTAACGTCGAAGTCGATTTAGAGTGTCAACGTTGTAATGAGGTTTTCGCACATGAGTGCGATGTCCAATTTACTTATACTCCTGTTTACAGTGAGAAAAGTGAAGAGGAAGCACCGGAAGAGTACGATTTGGTAGATCTGAACGAGTACGGTGAGTTAGACCTGATTCAATTAGTTGAAGACGAGTTCATCCTTGGATTGCCACAAATAGCAATGCACGACGATGCGAAATGTAGCGTTAACTCAAATAACTTGGTGTTTGGTGAACTTCCTGAAGAAATTGAGGAAGACAAAAAGCCGAATCCATTTGATGTTTTAAAAAGCTTAAAGAAGTAATTGCTTCTTTAAGAATTTACATAGGAGTAGGGTCAATGGCCGTACAAAAGAGCAAGAAATCACGTTCAATGCGTGGCATGCGTCGTTCACACGATGCGCTAACTACAGCTGCACTTTCTGTAGACGCAACTTCAGGTGAAACTCACCTACGTCACAACGTGACTGCCGAAGGTTTCTACCGCGGCAAAAAGGTTATCAACAAGTAAGGTTGACCTTTGCAAAATCTAACCGTTGCGCTTGATGCAATGGGCGGGGACTTCGGTCCTCGTGTAACAGTGCCTGCCGCCGTGCAGGCACTGTCGTATTTCCCAGAGCTAAAAGTCATTCTAATAGGTGATCGAAACGCGATCACATCTCAATTATCTTCATTAGGTCGAATGCCTGATTCTCGTTTGAGTATCCAGCATTGTGATCGAGTCATTTCCAATTCTGAAAAACCTTCACTAGCCTTACGTAATAGTCAGGGTAGCTCTATGCGTACCGCTATCGATCTGGTTGCCGAATCACAGGCTGATGCTTGTGTGAGTGGTGGTAACACTGGCGCACTGATGGCTTTATCCCGTTTCAGACTCAAGCTTCTTCCCGGTATTGATAGGCCTGCATTGGTTTCAGCTTTGCCTACTGCATCCGGAAATCGCACATGGATGCTTGATTTAGGGGCGAACGTTTCTAGTGACGCAGATTCACTCTTTCAGTTTGCTGTCATGGGCAGTGCATTAGCAGAACAACATTTAGGTCGCGCACCACGTGTCGCTATCTTGAATATCGGTGCAGAAGAAATTAAAGGCAATGACCTTGTAAAACGATGCGCTGAAATGTTGTCTAATACTCAGTCTGTGAACTTCATAGGCTATATTGAAGGTAATCAATTACTTCAAGATGCTGCTGATGTCGTCGTATGTGATGGTTTTGTGGGCAATGTCTGCTTAAAAACGTGCGAAGGTACGGCTCAGCTCTTTATTGATAAGCTAAAAACGCGCATGATGGCTTCAACAATAAAGGGTTGGATCGCCAGAATGTTGTTTTCTGAGCTATTTACTGAATTAAAAACCTTGAACCCCGACCAGTATAACGGCGCAAGTTTGTTAGGATTGCGCGGCATTGTCATTAAAAGTCATGGAAGTGCTGATGTGTCTGCAGTCGTCAACGCGATTGGTGAAGCAGTACACGAGGTCAAACGACAAGTCCCCAGCCGCATTAGCGATCGTTTGGAAGCGGTTTTACTCGAGAGGCATTATTAGTCTTCATGTATAGCAAAATTTTAGGTACTGGCAGCTACTTGCCATCTCAGGTGCGTACTAACGCAGACTTAGAGAAAATGGTAGAGACTAGCGATGAGTGGATCGTTGCTAGAACAGGTATTAAAGAGCGTCGTATTTCAGCGGAAAATGAAACTGTTGCTGATATGGCGTTTTACGCTGCTGAAAATGCCATTGAAATGGCAGGTATCGACAAAGATGAGATTGATTTAATCATCGTTGCGACAACCAGCAGTAGCCACACATTCCCGTCTTCGGCATGTCAGGTACAAGGTAAGCTTGGTATTAAAGGCTGCCCTGCATTTGATTTGGCTGCGGCGTGTTCTGGTTTTGTTTACGCACTGTCTGTTGCTGATCAACACATTAAGACTGGCATGTGTAAGAACGTTTTGGTAATTGGTGCTGATGCACTGTCAAAAACCTGTGATCCGACTGACCGCTCTACTATCATTCTATTTGGTGATGCAGCAGGTGCGGTGGTTGTAGGCGCAAGCGAAGAGCCAGGTATTTTGTCTACTCATATTTACTCTGATGGTAAATACGGGGAGCTACTAAGCTTAGAAGTACCAGAGCGTGGCGGTGATGCTGATAAATGGCTGCACATGGCGGGCAACGAAGTATTTAAAGTGGCAGTAACTCAGCTTTCTAAACTAGTTAAAGACACATTAGCGGCGAACAATATGGATAAGTCAGAGCTTGATTGGTTAGTTCCACACCAAGCAAACTACCGTATTATCTCGGCAACGGCTAAAAAGCTGACGATGTCGCTTGATCAAGTAGTCATAACTCTTGATAAGCACGGCAATACGTCAGCCGCTACCGTACCAACGGCTCTAGA
>NZ_AJZD02000164.1 GCF_000272105.2 Vibrio splendidus 12E03 | reverse complement strand
TTAGGCTATATAAAGTATCACTTGATCGGCATCACACAATTCTAGATATATTGTATTACAATTGAAGTCATTCCCTTATGATGAACACAGTTAAGTAACACTTAAAAGATTTAAACAGATTAGGAGATACACAATGAACTCTTTCTTTATTCTAGATGAAAACCCATGGGAAGAACTTGGCGGCGGCATTAAGCGTAAAATCGTAGCTTACACTGACGATCTTATGGCTGTTCATCTATGTTTTGATAAAGGCGCGATTGGTCACCCTCATACTCATGAGATTCACGACCAAATCGGTTACGTAGTTCGTGGTAGTTTCGAAGCTGAAATCGAAGGCGAAAAGAAAGTGCTTAAAGAAGGCGATGCTTACTTTGCTCGTAAACACATGATGCACGGTGCGGTTGCTCTAGAGCAAGACAGCATCCTTCTTGATATCTTCAACCCTGCGCGTGAAGATTTCCTAAAATAATGAATAGCGCAACCTCAGTTGCTAAGGTAAGCATATGAAATCATTAAACATCGCGGTCATTGGCGAGTGCATGGTTGAGCTACAAAAGAAACAAGACGGGCTTAAGCAAAGTTTTGGTGGCGATACACTAAATACAGCACTTTACCTGTCACGCTTAACTAAAGAGCAAGATATCAACACCAGCTATGTTACGGCATTAGGCACTGACCCATTCAGTACTGACATGTTAGAAAAGTGGCAATCAGAAGGTATCGATACTAGTTTAATTGCTCGACTTGATCACAAACAGCCAGGGCTTTATTACATCGAAACCGATGAAACTGGTGAACGTAGCTTCCATTACTGGCGTAGTGATGCTGCTGCAAAATTCATGTTTGACCAAGAAGACACTCCAGCTCTGCTTGATAAGCTATTCTCTTTTGATGCGGTTTACCTAAGTGGTATTACGCTAGCTATCCTGACAGAGCATGGACGTACACAGCTATTCACCTTCTTAGACAAATTTAAAGCGCAAGGCGGCCAAGTATTCTTCGACAATAACTACCGTCCAAAGCTTTGGGAAAGCCAACAAGAAGCGATTTCTTGGTACTTAAAAATGCTTAAGTACACAGATACAGCACTGCTTACGTTCGATGATGAGCAAGAGTTGTACGGCGACGAAAGCATTGAACAGTGCATTGCACGTACGTCTGAGTCTGGTGTGAAAGAGATCATCATTAAGCGCGGTGCAAAAGACTGCTTAGTTGTTGAAAGCCAGGGCGCTCAATACGTTGCACCAAACCCAGTAGACAACATCGTTGACACGACAGCGGCTGGAGACTCGTTCAGCTCAGGTTTCCTTGCTAAACGCTTGAGCGGTGGCAATGCTCGTGATGCAGCGTTTGCTGGTCATATTGTGGCAGGAACCGTAATTCAGCATCCAGGTGCGATTATTCCGCTAGAAGCGACGCCTGATCTGTCTCTATAATTAGATACTTTATATATTAATCAAGGGCTTGCTTTTTAAGCAAGCCCACAATTAACGTGAGAAAGAATTCATGACTACATTAAATGAACAACTAGCAAACCTGAAAGTAATCCCTGTAATCGCGATCAACCGTGCTGAAGATGCTATCCCCCTAGGCAAAGCACTCGTTGAAAACGGCATGCCATGTGCAGAAATCACACTACGTACAGAATGTGCAATCGAAGCGATTCGCATCATGCGTAAAGAATTCCCAGACATGCTAATCGGTTCAGGTACGGTACTGACTAACGAGCAAGTTGACGCATCTATCGAAGCTGGTGTTGATTTCATCGTTAGCCCAGGTTTCAACCCTCGTACAGTTCAATACTGCATCGACAAAGGTGTTGCGATCGTACCAGGTGTTAACAACCCAAGCCTAGTTGAGCAAGCAATGGAAATGGGTCTTCGTACGTTGAAGTTCTTCCCGGCTGAGCCTTCAGGCGGTACTGGCATGCTTAAAGCACTAACTGCGGTTTACCCTGTTAAATTCATGCCTACTGGTGGCGTGAGCTTGAAGAATGTAGACGAATACCTATCTATCCCTTCTGTACTTGCGTGTGGCGGTACTTGGATGGTTCCAACTAACCTTATCGACGAAGGTAAATGGGACGAGCTAGGCAAACTAGTACGTGATGCAGTTGAACACGTTAACGCTTAATCTGTTTTAGATTTGCTGATAAAGCCTCACTTCGGTGGGGCTTTTTGTTGTGTACGCTTTAGCTTACCGCTCCCACTAGGCGTTGGTATGGTCATTTACACTCAAGCGCTAATATATGCTAAAGCCCCTAGCTTTTGTCGTACAAACCTATCTACATTTAATTCACCACGCTACATCTAATTCACCACGAACCACTTTAACTTTCTCCTAAGCGCTCCACCACTTCCCCCTACTTATTGACCACTTTAATTCACTATTGCTAGGCCCCAACTCTCAAATGAGTAGCCAGCTTGCATTTTAAGAGCACTATTCGAACAAAATACTAGTTACCTTCACTGATATTGAAATCAAAAGAAACTATGGGCGGTGCTCCAGCTCATAAGAATCAAATAAGCACTTAAAAACAACAAGCTACCTCTGCGTTAACCACGTGATGGTTGATAATTATGTCGTAATTTTAATTATGAGAGCTGTCGCAAAATTGGGCTCATTTGTAGCACATTTGTTACGGTTATAACTAAAATCTTATGGGTGACCTTTGTTATTGTTTTTTGGTTTATATTGTAATACATATGTACATTTATTGGGTCGTTAAACATCAAA
>NZ_AJZD02000163.1 GCF_000272105.2 Vibrio splendidus 12E03 | reverse complement strand
AAGGGGCAAAAGGTTTAATGCAATTGATGGATATAAACAGCGTGGGTATCGACCCTTTTGATGTGGATTCCAATGTAGGGAGAGGCACTGCCTTACTCGCCCGATTGCTCAATCAATACGATGATGTTCGGCTTGCTTTAGCGGCTTATAACGCGGGGGAGGGTAACGTTCGAAAGTACGGGGGCATTCCGCCCTTTAAAGAAACGCAGCACTACGTCAGTCGAGTAGTGGCTCATTATGAACAATTGAAAT
>NZ_AJZD02000162.1 GCF_000272105.2 Vibrio splendidus 12E03 | reverse complement strand
GACCATAAATGTGTTTGAACACTGGTTGAACGTGGATACTGGCTGTGTCTATTTTGAATGAGTTGCGGAATGCAACTATAGATTAATTTTTTCATTTTTGATTCCAGAGAGGTTTAGGTGTGTTTTAGTTGGTGGCTAAAACAATGAAGCTATAAATTACACAAGATCTGCTGAAAGATCAAATCCATAAAATTTAGATACAAAAAAACCGTCTACTCTCTGGGTAAGACGGCTATTTGCGAATGCTTTACGTTAAGGTACCACCCTTAACACATTCTCATTCAAAAAATACACTACATAGAAGTCTATGTAGTTAGTGTGCTATGTAATGCACTTTTACTTTGAACACTTATATATTCCCACATTTAACACTATTCATCAAAGATATTTTTGTTTACTTTTAACTTTCCTAGATAAGATGAATGCCAAACAACTTGTCCTATGATGACTAAATCATCTGCATTTTCACTACTTCTTATAATAAATTCATCTTTAAATTCATGATTGTAACTGCGAATGATTATTTTTTCTGGTGTTTCTATTAATATTTTAACTCGAAGTAAGTCTCTTTGTCTAATAACATACATCATACCATCTCGTATGGTTTTCTTTTGAGTATTTAAGGCGACAATTGAGCCATCACTAAGAACTGGCATCATTGATTTTCCTGTTACTCTTATACAACAGAGGTTATTAGCACCTTCATTATTAACAATATTTACTGATAATGGGTATTGTTCGGTTACTTCATTCTCATTTGAACTTCCGTTGCCAGCACTAGCATAAACATCCTTGTAAAAATCTACTAATGCTACACCTTCACATTCATTATTATTACCGGTCAGCAGCCACTCAGCATCTACCTCTAATATCGTGGCCAAAGTATTAAGAACATCTCCAGATGGAACACTATGTCCCCTTTCCCATCGGGATATTGACACTTTTGTTAAAGATAAACATTGAGCAATGCTTTCTTGGGTTAATCCTTTCAGCTTTCGTTGTGTCTTTAAGCGGTCACTAAATCTCATCTTTTTACACATTCTGGTTAAGTAATCTATGTTTATTTTCCGTCCTTACTTCTAATTTTGGTTGCTATTATTGTTTACTTTTGTGTTTATTTTGTTTACTTGATTGTTTTGTTGATTTATTATTCACCGTGCTGATCAAATGATCAGGTATGGATAGAGTT
>NZ_AJZD02000161.1 GCF_000272105.2 Vibrio splendidus 12E03 | reverse complement strand
ATTTGCTCAGCGTTCATCGATGACCTCCTCACTCACGGGGCGCGATTGGATCACATACTTCACGTGCTCTTGCCCGCTTTTATCAAGGAGAACGACGGTATTTTTCGTCAGGCGATGGACTTTCACATCTTGTATCCACGCCCCCTCTTTCACAGGGAAAAGCTCCCCTCCGAGCTCAAACCAGGCGCTGCTGTGTTGCTTGCCCTTAACAATGCTTTTGAGCTGCAATTTCGCCACTTGCTCACGCGCCGTGGGCGGCTCCGATAACACAGGGCGCTCAATGACGATAGGCTTCCTATCTAAGGCGTCTTGAAGCGCTTTCGCACTCTGAGTTTCGCTGAGTTTCGCTTTGTTGGCCGCGTCACTAAGCGTACTTTGATATTGAGACTCTAACGCCGTTAACGCGCGCTGAGTCGCTTGAGGCAAGGTCAGCGACACTGTTACCGTTTTTGAAGGCAAGTTTAACGCTTGAGTGTCAATAAGCACGGGCGTAGGGGCTAGGTTCACGCTGGCTCCTGCCGATACGACTTGAGGAGGAGGTGACATCGTCACAAGGTCACGCGGCGGCGTATCACCTATCTCC
>NZ_AJZD02000160.1 GCF_000272105.2 Vibrio splendidus 12E03 | reverse complement strand
AGTTAAAGCTCAGCATCAACAGTTCTTCAACAAGAGCATTCATTTGATCACCCACAGTTGAGCGCTTAGCAAGAGCAAAACCATGCTGATAAAACTCACCAGACATCCAAGCTGCGTTTGTATCTACAATGTCTCCATGAAGAACTTCTTCACCTGTACTTAACATTGCGATTTTCGTCATATTTCTATCCCTTGTTGTCATAAAAAGACACTGCATTATTTACAAACTGGTCTATGGTTGAATTTGGAGCAATTCGCCTTTTCACTAATATTAATAATGTTAAACCTAAGGTTTTCTTAGGAAAAGCTATAAATTATTAGTTCCCTAAATCAGGCATTTAATAGATAATTGTGACCCTGATCAATTCCAAACTTTCTCATGGAGACCCTTGTGGCCAAATCACCGTTACTAGCAAAGGTTACTGCTGCATTTACAATGCTAATATCAGTTAACTCGGTTGCAAGCCAATACGACTTCGACCAGCCAATCAACCTTTCTTATTCGGATGAATGTGCTCAAGATTACTGTGTTAATGATAGCTTGTACACCTACAAGCCTAGTACCAATTACGCACTGAGCGAATCAAGTGATGAGTACGACTTCTCAATCCAACAACCAAAACACCTGTTGGTGAGTCAGGAGAAGGATTGGGATTACCTAATGGGTCAAACCTACACCATTCTTGGCCTGAGTGTCGCGACGGTGGGTTTGATGACTCTCCTACCTGAAAGTATCACTAAGTGGGATGATGACCAACGTGATATCAGCTCATTAGGTAAAAAGTGGAAAGATAACGTGTCTGATGGCCCAGTATGGGACCGTGACGAACACTTCCTAAACTACGTGATGCACCCATATTTTGGTGGTGTTTACTACACTGCAGCTCGACACGCAGGTTACGATGAGTTTGAGTCTTTCTTATACTCTTGGACTATGTCGACGTTCTTCTGGGAATACGGCGTAGAAGCGTTTGCTGAAGTACCTTCATGGCAAGATCTCTTTATCACTCCTTTCTTCGGTGCGGTTGTCGGTGAAATGATGCTAGAAGCAGAGCAAGACATCGTTGCTTCAGGTGGCGAAGTGATGGGATCTCAAACTATGGGTGATGTGTCTCTATTCTTCCTAAACCCTGTTGGTCACATCCACTACTGGGTAAGTGATGCATGGGGCGGTGACGCAGAAGTTAATCTGAATACTAACCCTTGGTGGGATAACCAAGACGCAGCACGATTCGCCTATGATGCTGGTGCACGATACGATTCTCAATTTGTTGGTATGAACTTTAAAGTAACGTTCTAAGTCAGCTTTCAGTCTCTAAGTTTTAAGTTACTGCATTCCCAATAAAAACGACAACTCATCCAAAAAGCGGCTCTCTAGCCGCTTTTTTTTGTGCCCTACTCTTCATTCTCTTTTTTTGCATCACAGCTTAGTTTCAAAAATTGACGTAGGTCAAACATTGTTCGATGTAACCTTCTACACTGAAATTAAAGAACTTTATCGCGTGATATCAAACATTTAATTCGCAACAAATCATTGAAACTTTGGGGGCTGATATGAACAGTACATTTATCGTAAACTTTATCGGAAAAGCATCACCAACAACAATCAAACAGCTTGCTGCGGTTACTCACGAAAACGACGGAAAATGGCTCATCAGTAAAGTGAACTTTATTGAAGACCAAGTCGCAGGCGTACTCAAGGTTCAACTTCCAGCCATCAACGAATCGATTGTTAAAGAGGCTTTCAGCGCCAATCCAGATCTCATCGTACAGTTTGTCGATTCAGATCATACGCATAATGTCCAAGACACAATCCATCACCTAAGACTCGATTCTAACGACCGAGCAGGTATCGTCAATGAAGTGACACATGTATTAGATAGACAAGGGATCAGCATTCTAGATATGGACTG
Organism: Vibrio splendidus 12E03; assembly: GCF_000272105.2. Classification (GTDB taxonomy): domain Bacteria; phylum Pseudomonadota; class Gammaproteobacteria; order Enterobacterales; family Vibrionaceae; genus Vibrio; species Vibrio splendidus_I. The sequence continues at coordinate 6,632 of NZ_AJZD02000160.1, read as the reverse complement.
CCACCGAGTCTTCATTGCGGGCGGCGGCGGTGTAAGCTCAAGCCTATTCACTTCAAAAATAGCGGTTAAGCTGCCAATCGAAGTTCAAATCGATGATGTAGTTAATGAACTCGAAACACTCAGTGAAGACACTCGAGTGATGATTGAAAGCTAAATGAATAGCAATGAAGCACAAAAAAAGAGCAGCTCATCGGCTGCTCTTTTTATTGCTCTGAACTTATGATTCAGTTACTTAACTGACCATTGTGACAATGAACGTTTGAAGTCTTCATAGCCGAATTCATTTAGCTTCTGAACGTCGCCATTGCTGCGCTCGCAGTAGATTGATGGCATCTTCAGGCCGTTGAACCAGTTCAGTTTCACCATGGTGTAACCTGCACTATCCAATAGGTGAAGCTTTTGACCTATTTTCAGCGGCTCGTCAAAGCTTGTTTCACAAAACTGATCGCCCGCCAGACATGAACACGAACCAATCACGTAGTCATGACTTCCGTTTTCAGACGCTTCCAATACCGATGCAGGCTCGTTGTAGATAAGCGTGTCAAGGCGGTGCGCCTCGGTAGCTGAATCCACAATCGCCGTTTTCTTCACGTTCTCAACAATATCAACCACTGTCACAACTAAATCTGTCGTTTTAGTGATGATAGCTTCACCCGGTTCAAGGTACATTTGCACGCCGTGTTTTTCAGAGAAGGCTTTTAGCGCAAGACCAAGTTTCTCGATGTCGTAGCCCGGCCATGTGAAGAACACGCCGCCGCCCATGCTCACCCAATCTAACTTATCTAGGTGATCCCCAAACTGTTCTGAGATTGAATCAAGCAAACCAATAAAGGCATCGACGTCTTTGTTCTCACAGTTCATGTGGAACATCACGCCATTAATCTCATCAAAGATTTCAGGCTTGATATGGTCAGCTTGTACGCCCAAACGCGAGAATTGACGCGCAGGGTTTGCTAAGTCTTGTCCTGCGTAGCTTACGCCCGGATTTAGACGTAAACCCAGCGAGGCTTTACCTTCAACAATATGACGGTAAGCTTCGAATTGGCTTTGCGAGTTGAAGATCATCTTGTCGCAAATATCCGCAACTTCTCTCACGTCATCTTCGCTGTAACCCACACTGTAAGCGTGCGTTTCACCGCCAAAGGTTTCATGACCAAGTTTTACTTCGTACGGGCCAGAGCTTGTCGTGCCATCGAGGTAAGGCTTGATGATGTCAAACACACCCCATGTAGAGAAACACTTCAGTGCCAATACTAGCTTCACACCTGAAATCTCTTTCAGCTGCTTCGCTTTCTCTAGATTCGCAATCAACTTGTCTTCGTTGATCATGAAGTAAGGCGTTTTTAGTTCGTTGTTTTGCATGTTAATACCTTGCGGCCCTCGAGCTCACGAAGGCACATGATAATCGAACAAAGCCGACGCAACAGCATCGGCTTGTAGTTATACGTTCTCGTCATTCATATGACTTTGAATTGAATTTGCAGAGCTGTGACCTTGTCGCTAGGGCAACGCAACGAGGGCAAAGAGCCAAAATTACTTCAAAGTATGGATTAGAGGTAGACCTTGCCCAGGTTCTAGCTCTTGAACGTGCCAGTCTAGACCGATTTCAGGCATGGTTGCTAGGAACGGGTCTGGGTTTAGCTGTTCCATGTTGAACACGCCTTTATCAGCCCATTCACCACGGAAGAACTGAAGTGCAGCAGTAATTGCAGGAACACCGGTTGTGTAAGAGATCGCTTGGTGTTCTACGTCTTCGTAAGCCACTTCGTGGTCTGCGTTATTGTAGATGAATACGCTGCGCTCTTTGCCATCTTTCTTACCTTGAACCCAAGTACCGATACACGTTAAACCTGTGTAACCCGGAGCCAAAGACGTTGGATCTGGCAATAGAGCTTTAAGAACATGTAGAGGTTGAACAACAGTGCCATCGTGCAGTGTTAGCGGATCTGGGCTCAGAAGACCGATATCACGCATGCAGTTGAAGTAGTTCAGGTAAGCATCACCAAAGCCCATCCAGAATTCGATACGCTTAGCTGGGATGAATTCCTTCATTGAACGAACTTCATCGTGCGCCATTGAGTAAACTTTGTGAGAACCACAGTTAGGGAAATCAAACTCAAGCATACGAGAGTGGCAAGGTACTTGTTTCCACTCTTCATTTTCCCAGTAGAAAGAATCGCCTTGGATCTCAAGCATGTTCGTTTCTGGGTCAAAGTTTGTCGCAAACTTCTTACCATGATCGCCTGCGTTTACGTCCATTACGTCGATCGTATCGATTTCATCGAACAAGTGCTTAACCGCGTGCGCTGCAAATACTGAAACCACACCTGGATCGAAACCCGCACCAAGAATACCTGTGATGCCTGCTTCAGCAAACTTCTCACGGTAACCCCACTGCCAATCGTAAGCTTGTGGTACTTGTTGGCCTTCAGAACATAGGTCAACCGCTACCGATGTATCTAGGTAAGATACTTTTGCTTGGTAACACGCTTCCATGATCGCCATGTTTACCCAAGGAGGACCAGCGTTGATTACTAGGTCTGGTTTCACTTCGTTAATCAGAGTAACAAGTGCATCAACATCGTCAGCGTTTACTGCGCGAGCTTCTAGTTTTTTAGTTGAATCTTTAAGGTTGTTTTTACCTTTAATCGATTCGATGATTTTTTCACACTTCGCGATTGTGCGAGAAGCGATTGTGATATCACCCAGTACTTCGTTATTTTGTGCTGCTTTATGTGCAACAACCCAACCAACGCCGCCTGCACCAATTTGTAGAATAGCCATAGTATTAATTACCCTTGTTGTTCTGCTAGCTCAGTGGCTAGAGTTTGAATTTTGTTAATTAGAGATTTGAAATCTGATGTCTTTAGGCACGGATTCAAGATAGTGAATTTAAGCGCACTCTTACCATCCACGACCGTTTCACCCAATACTGCAACGCCACGAGTCAGCGCTTCCAGTCTTAGCGTTTGATTAAGTTTGTCTAAATCTAGCTCGCCGTTTGCTGACGGCTTAGATCGGAACAGCACTGTTGATAGTGAAGGCTCCGCGAGTAGCTCTAAGTCAGCTTGGTTTTGAATCAGGTCTGCCACTTCTAGTGTTTGCTCAAGAAGATGGTCGTACATATCGCCCAACTGCTTTGGACCAACACTTTGCATAGTCATGAAGACTTTCAATGCATCAAAACGCTTGGTGGTCGCGATAGACTTGTCGACTAAGTTCGGCAGCTCATCGTGTTCGCGGTTTAGGTAATCTGCGTGATGCAGAAGGTACTTAAAGTTCGCTTTGTCTTTCAACAACACCGCACCACAGCTGATTGTTTGATAAAAAAGCTTATGGAAATCGACACTTACAGAGTCCGCTTTCTCGATGCCTTGTAAACGAGCTTTATGGCTGCTTAAGATAAGCGCGCCACCGTAAGCACTGTCGACATGAAACCAAAGACCTTGCTGGCTTGCGATGTCAGCAATCGCATCAAGGTCATCGATAGCACCGTGATCAGTAGTACCTGCCGTACCAACTACGGCAAAAGGAATCAGACCTTGAGCTTTAAGTGCTTTGACTTCTGCATCTAATAAATCAGGTTTGATGGTGCCATTAGCGTTTGTTTCAACACAACACACCGCGCTCTCGCCTAAGCCAAGTAGTGAAGCGGACTTTTGAACCGTGAAATGAGATTTGTTTGAGCACAAGATACGAAGCTTGCTCGCGTAATCTGGTAAACCCAGCTTTTGGATTGAGTGACCATCGTGTTTATCAGCAATCCAGTCTCTTGCTAGCAATAATCCCATTAGGTTACTTTGCGTGCCGCCACTAGTGAAAACACCGTCCGCTTGGTCGCCAAGTTGGTACTTGTCACACATCCAATCAACCACTCGCTGCTCAACATAAGTCGCAGCAGACGCTTGGTCCCATGAATCCATTGATTGATTCAACGCCGCGATGATTGATTCCGCCGCTACCGAAGCCATAAGAGGAGGAGTGTGGAGGTGTGCAATACAGTCTGGGTGTTGCACAAAGATGGAGTTTGCAGCGACAAGGTCTGCAGTGCTATCTACAACATCAACCAAAGCGTGTTGATTGTTATCGAGGTCGACAGCTTTGATAGCGGCCTCTAGTACTTTAGGTTCTAGACCTGAGTATGGCGTTTCAACTTGCTCAAAAACCGCTTTCATCGCTTGAGTGGTTTGGTTCATCACGTTAGCGAATTCGTCGCTACCGCCTAAACCTGTCTGGATGAAATGCTTGTTCCATTCTTGGTTTGCTTGTTCGCTTGAAGCTGGGTCTTTTTGTAAACCACCACCTGCTGCGATGATCGCTTCTTCCATGACGCGCAATGCAAAGTCAATCTGCTCAAAAGAGATAATCATCGGTGGTAGGAAGCGAATCACAGAACCATCACGACCGCCCTTCTCGACCATCAAACCACGCTCTAGTGCTGCGCGTTGAATCGCTAGGGTGAGTTCACCGTCTGATTTCGGTTCACCAAATTTGTTAAGTTCGCCGCTTGGTTGCTTGATCTCAGCGCCAAGCATTAGACCTTTACCACGAACTTCAGCAATACAGTTAACGCGAGATTGAATCTTCTCCAACCCATGACGCAAGTATTGGCCTGCAATGTTCGCGTGCTCAACCAAACCGTCTCGCTCGATGATTTCTAACGCTTTCGCACCAGACACCATAGCCAGTTGGTTACCGCGGAAAGTGCCGGTATGCTCACCCGCTTTCCAAGTATCGATGCTCTTATCGAATACAAGCAGCGACATTGGCAGTCCACCACCTATCGCTTTAGACAAACATAAGATATCAGGGTTAACGCCTGACTCTTCAAACGCGAATCGATGACCTGTTTTGCCGACACCACACTGGATTTCATCAAAAATCAGTAGAATGCCGTGTTCATCACAAATACGACGTAGGCCTTGTAACCAAGAAGCAGGAGCCGGAATCACACCGCCCTCTCCTTGCACAGGCTCAACGATCATCGCAGCCGGCTTCATGATGCCAGACTCGTCATCGTTCAACATGCGTTCGATATAGCGAATGCTTGCGTTAGCACCCGCTTCACCGCCAATGCCAAAGGGGCAACGGAGGTTGTATGGGAAAGGCATGAAATGTACGTCAGACATCAAACCGCTACGACGTTCTTTAGTACCTAGGTTACCCATCATACCCATGGTGCCGTTAGTCATGCCATGGTAAGCACCACGGAACGCAAACATGGTGTTGCGACCTGTGGTTTGCTTAGCTAGCTTGATCGCCGCTTCCACAGCATCAGCACCAGATGGGCCACAGAATTGAAGAACTGAATTCTTTGAAAAGTCTTGAGGGAGAAAAGCTTTAACTCGCTTGATAAACGTCTCTTTTGCTTGAGTCGTGATATCAAGTGTTTGGTATGGCAAACCAGAATCGAGCTGGTCTTTAAGTGCTTGGTTAATCTCAGGGTGGTTATAACCCAAAGAAAGTGTACCTGCACCGGCTAAGCAATCGAGAAACAGTTGGCCACGAGTATCTTCAACTAAAGCGCCACATGCTCGTTTAATAGCAATAGGCAGGCGTCTTGGGTAAGAACGAACATCCGACTCATGCTGTTCTTGCTCTAGCAAAATAGCGTCAGGTGTTAGGTCGTACGTTCCCTCTAAGATAGGAACCATAGTTGAAAATGAATTTGCGATAGTATTGATATCGACTTCAAAGGCGGTAGTCATAAAAGTCCCCTTGAATGTGTTCATACTCACCTCCATCAGACGCAATTACCCACCAACTCTCGTTAAATTTGGAGAGAGTTCATAGTGAAGCACGCGTATTGTCTAGAAATGAGATATAGCTGTACGCTCGCATAAGTCAAATGACGAATACGAAATTAAGCCGTCTTAAGACAGCGATAAATTGTTAGCGTGAGCTCAAGGTTCAGTAATGCTACTGTTTTGAAGAATTGGACATTTTTGCAGGATCGGGCAGCTATGAGGAGCTGATCCCTTTGGAAATGCAGAGCTGATTAGCAATGTTGTAATTAGTGTGTTCAATGTTGGGTTTCCCATTAACATGGCGAACTGCGCCATAAGTATCCCGTCTATCAGCTAAAGGACTAGCCAATACCTACCCTACGTAATGTCCCAATCAGCAAGAATGGTCACTACGCGTATCCCCCAGAAGCAATCGTTGCTCTTCTTAAACATTGTTCATTCCGAGATTGCGCAGGAAAGTAACATAAAGTGAAATGAACGATCAATAGTTTTTAATAATAGCCTGATAAATAGCAGTGGTGGCTAAGCAATTGCTGAAAATATCGTCAGCACTATCGTTTAAGAAAGAGATCCCCGGTTCGCTAGTTCCTCGCGCCCGAGGATGACGACGTGGGGTTATAAACGTTGCTAGAGAAGCTTTGAGCCATTGTACCTTTCCGTCATTCCCTAGTACGAGGAACGAGTTCATAGGGGATCTCGCTTTTAAAAGCTAACTGTTCTAAACGAACTTAATTGCGAAATTTTTAAATAAAAATAGAAGTGAATTTTGAGTGCGGATTCAAACAACAAAAGTACAGATACGAAAAAGCTGAACGCCCGAAACCAAAAAGCCCGAACATTTCTGTTCGGGCTTTTTAATTTGGAGCGATACATCGGGTTCGAACC
>NZ_AJZD02000159.1 GCF_000272105.2 Vibrio splendidus 12E03 | reverse complement strand
AAGAGGCGTACATGCCTCTTGCTTTTTTAGCTACTTTGTCTCCCAACAAATGGCTTTAGCAGAGACGGCGCACCCCCCACAACTCGCCCGCCCAGAAGTTAATTTCCAGTATCCACTCGATTGATAGACATGCGCATCTGTTCCTTTTAACCCCCGACCATAATATCCACTGACTTTACTCAAAGCACATGCCCAACCATTGGTTGGCTTAAGCGTTTTAGTGATGACCGAAGTTGTCTCCCCCCCTGTAGAATACTCCACAACTTGTCCCGCTGGTGAATCACCTACGCGTGGTATTAAAGGACTACTATGTCTCGCCATATGGGCGGCATTGTTGGCTAAGTCTCGCGCACGTTTCGGTGCATCGGCGGCGTACACATCA
>NZ_AJZD02000158.1 GCF_000272105.2 Vibrio splendidus 12E03 | reverse complement strand
TGTTTCGACAGACGCACCTTTTAAGTGGGATTCTATTCCATAGAGCTTCTGGATTTTGGCCAGCGCTTTATCTGCTTTGCCTGACTTACCTTTACCTTGAACCTTCTTAGCATTCATGAACTTACGCCGTGCATGCGCCATGCAACCAACATTGGTGACTTGGTGAAGGCCGTCATAGGCACCATAGCCATCGGTTTGAAGATAACCATTATAGTCCCCTAAAAAGGCAACAGGGCACGCCCTCGCGCGACTGTTTTGATAGTCGTACAAGGCGATATTCTTTACATTCGGCAGTGCAGCGTCAGGCAAGTCTGCGCCCGAGCAGTAGAGTCACATGTAGCATTACTTATCTTCCTTGAGGACATTGAGCGGCGTTTCATCCGCCTTAACCACCACTTGCTCTAGTCGGTGTATTTTCAAGGCCGCATAAAACGGTGCGAACTTCTCACTGACTTGGATAATCCACCTTGCCATAGTAGTTCGTGACAGCTCGATACCCGACTGGGTAAACAGCGACTCTGGCGATACAGTGGCATCGCGTATTGGTATTTTCCAAGGGTGATATTGACCAGCAAGCTTTCTGTCTCGAAGCTTTTAGGGATAATACTTTGCGGCGCTGGTTTTTGAACGATGTGGCTTTTGTCTTCAGTTTGCTCGCACTGACGACAAGCATACTTAGGAGGAACATATTCCAGCACTTTGAGTACCGCTGGTGAGAACTCTAGCTTTTCACTGCGGTCTTCACCGATTTTATGCAGACTATGTTTGCAGCACTCGCACTGCTTTTCGTTGTCATCTAAATCGATAACCTTACGAGGCAAGGTTTTTGGAAGTGGCTTACGTTTACCGCGCTTCTTCGTTGTGGTGGTCATCGTGACCTCAACCTCTTCTTCCTTAGCAGCTTCACATTCCACGTCGTTGAAGAGGTCACCTTGAGATGCATCGTAAGGCTTT
>NZ_AJZD02000157.1 GCF_000272105.2 Vibrio splendidus 12E03 | reverse complement strand
TCAAGTCTTCTTAAACGATCGGCATTAAACCTTAGGGTTGGCGTTTTTGTATCTGTAGAGTATGCAATGGTTAAATCGCAGGTAATAAAAAAGGCTGACGTATCGACGCCAGCCTCTTAAATACGGCGTTAGCCTTCTAAATATTTGCAGTGACTATTTCTATTCGAAACAGATCTCGATGAAGGCATTACCCCATTGAGATGAGAAAGGCATGATGATGATTGCCCCGTCACACTTGTGACGAATAGTGTGGCCTTTACCTGAAACCACGATTGGCGTTGCCATGTCGAAGTCAAAGCCGCTTTCTGCAAGAATACGTTTTGCACCGCCCGTCACCATGTTAGTGATTTCACCCACCATATCGGTTACTTCTTCGTTTAGGCCGTTTGGTCGTTCACCTAGCATGTTTTCCATGATTTCGAGAGCGAGACCTTCATCAAAGGTGATCGACATCGAACCACGAGACTGTGTACCCACCATACCAATCAGGCCAGATACATCACCACGAGCGATTTCATCTTTCTTCACTCTTGGTTTTTGTGGCTTCAATTCTAGAGAAGCCATCGTTTTTAATACGTTCATCAAAGAAGCTAAAAACGGGTTTACAAATTCAGCGCGCATAATGTTCTTCTATAATATTATTCTTTCATCTCAGAGGAGCAGCTTTGGCAAATGCCATGTGATTCAATGACATGATTGGTCAATTGAAAGCCATGCTTCTCAGCGTTACTAGCGAGTAGAGTGACAAGCGGATCGTCTTGCAATTCTATCACAGTGCCACATTTATCGCAGATCAGTAGTTGGGAGAAATGTTTGTTTGCATTGCAAGAACAGCAACATATGAAGCTATTGGTTGATTCAACTCGGTGAATGAAACCTTGTTCCAACAAGAAATCCAAAGCACGATAAACTGTAGGAGGCTTGGCTTGCGGTTCACTGACTTTCAACTGCTCTAATAATTCATAAGCACTGGAGGCTTTTTTATTAGAGAAAATGAGCTCAAACACTCGCTTTCTCTGAGGTGTTAATCTAACGCCTCGAGATGCGCATATCCCTTCAACTTGCTCTATTAATGTGTGGTCCAAATTTTTCACCATTCAATCGGCCATCCCTAATTAAACCCTATTTCTAGGTTACTACGTTTTGGGGGCCAATGATTTCTATTAAAGTCAGGTACAGAGCGTATTGTGACCCACGACTTTGAATAAGACAAGGTAACTCAAAATGACAGTGTGACTCAAGGCATAACTGATTAATGAGGCTGAATTAGAGATCTGGTGAATGGGTTTATAAAAAAATGTGAGGCAAAGTTCATATAGCACAAACAGGGCATAGCATTTACAATAGCCGACCTTGCTTTTGCTGGGTATTCCAGCATATTTTTTTGACTCGCTACCAGGGTACTTTACCATGACACATTCATGTAGATTGTCTGTCGCTCCAATGCTCGATTGGATTGATTAAGCAGCCCTAGCAAGAGCTGCGCGAGTTTGAGGGGGACTATAGGAGTACCGCACTCAATAAATACTTCTATGCGTTACATTCTCTGTCCTGACCAAACTACTTCGCCAATAATCTGAAAATCTTCATTTTTAAGATCATCTTTGAGTAATTCCCAGTTTTCGTATGTAGGGTTATCGCTAACCACTTTGATTATTTTTGGCATGAACTGGAGTCTCTTAACCATCAACTGACCATCGAAACGAAAAACGTAAACTCCATCTCCAGAAAACTCGTCAACTTTATGAACCATAACCAGTGCTTGGTTCTTTAACGTTGGAGCCATGCTGTCGCCTCTAACTGGCATTAAGAAAACTTCATTAGGGTTTACACCAATACTTTTGCTAATGAATTTCTCACTAAAGACAATTTCCGTCGATTCCTCATCCCTTTCTACAAGTGCGCCATGTCCTGCACTAACTTCCACATCGTAAAAATTTAGAGTTACATATCCTTTTGGCGTCCCAAAACCGTCTCGATCTTGTGCTATTTCTTCAGCTTTTAAAAAAATATTTTCAGGTATTTTTTCGCGTGATCGCCATGTCCGAACTGTCGATGGTGATACACCTAAAGCCTTTGATAAATCAGTGATTTTTGCTGTTTTGGTTAGCTGTTTAAGTTCTGTGATTTGTTCATCAATAGTTTTCAAAGGGCACCTCTATTAAAATAAAAGCGTTGCAATAGCGTCCCATCGTTAATGTTATTCAATCGCTTTAGGGACGATTAGGACGGTTTTGAATCGCTTAGAGTCTCATTTTGTTGCTTAGATAATAGATTAATAGGTGAGCTATGAATACAAACTTTGCGTTATTAGCCCGTTTCGGAAACCCAACGGTCGAGTTGAAACAAGTCAGCCAAGAGTTCTTTGGAATTACTTCACGAACAGCTGAGCAAAGAGCGAAAGCTTGTGATTTTCCTGTTCCTACTTTCAAGTTGCGCGATTCAGAACGCAGCCCATCGTTAATCAAGATAGAAGACCTAGCAGCCTACATCGATAAACGTCACTCGGAAGCCAAGCTAGATTGGCTTTCAGTAAACGGGTAAGAGGGTTAGATATGAATAATGTAACGACACCGATTCACAGCATTAACGTAGACCTTTCTCATTCGAGTGAAGCCAAGGAGCTTTTAATGATAGTTAAAGGCCGTTTGTCTTGGTTAAGCCCGTCATCACCTGAGTTCGAGTTTCTACACCCGATTTATAAGCAGTTGGTCGAAGCAGCAACTTTATTGGAAAGCTTGGAGGAATAGACATGCAGGTATCTGATCCTATCCACCTACCTTGTCCAGATATGGCAGGCATGGAAAACCCAGACCCTAAAAAATTGCAGCGTTCTCAGGTGTTTCTTCAAAAGCTGCGTGAGAAACATGGAATCAAGAAGCCCGTCAAAAGAAAACCAAGACCGATGAATTACCAGTGCACTGAAAGTGCATGTGCAGGGTGGTGATATGAGTCGTAACGCGAAGTATGAAGCAGCTAAGAAAGAACAAGGACTTAAGAAGATCACGTTATGGGTTCCAGAAGATAGAGAAAGCGAGTTTCACATGTTGGCAAAAGCATGTTGTGAGTTTCGTCATTTCACTTTCAATACCCTCCGAGATACCAAGTCAGGCAAGTACGTTTCTTTAGAGCATTTATAACCCGTCACTGGTGACAGAATGAATCACTTATATGAGCCGCAAGGCGATCGTGAAATAACGAATATCTTGAGCCCACATGATGTGGGCTATGTAACTGCCTTGGCGCAAGATGTTGCGACAACTGAAAAAAATATAGCCGCTATCGAGAGCGGTTTTTTTAGTGCTCCAAATTCTGATTGGATGGAAAGTGAGCAAAACAAGCTGCATGCAATGGAGCAAGTTCACTTTCATAGAACGAGAGAACCAGCGGAAACTTGGCAGTTAGTTCAAGACGGGAAACTAACGTTAATCACCCCTGAATATTTCAAGAAAACTAAGCGCGGAGCGCACGCCGTAGGCGTGGAAACACTAGGCTTGTCAAAGGGCGGCAAAGTCCGACACGGCAAAAGGCGCCACTTGGATCGCTTTACTACCCGCTCACGCCGCCTAAAACCGCGCTCAAAAAGCCAAAGTGTTCATGTTGAGTCACAGCACTACGGAATTGAACAAAACGCGCCACAAGTCGGATGGGTGCGAGATAAAGACCGAAATCGTCTTGATTACATCCCCAAAGGGCAAAGTCGAGCTTACTTACTTAAGCGAGAGTGGGCTCAACAGGTGAAATTGCAAGTCACTTACCACCCAAGC
>NZ_AJZD02000156.1 GCF_000272105.2 Vibrio splendidus 12E03 | reverse complement strand
TGAATACGCACGCGCGTATTCGGGCTCACGCCAGCCCCAAACCAGGCCTGTTTATCAAGGGGTGACAACACATCGCTGAGCACCATGCTCAGTGGCAAGCCCGACGCGGGCGTGCTGACACGAACGGTCTTATTCAGATAGTCGGTATCGGTGCGGCGCTCTATCGGTATCAGGCTGGCCGGGGGCTGCTCAATGCGTTCGACTTTGAGAGACTCACGATGTCGGTGGCGCTCGATGTCACTAAGTACCGAGGCGGACTCATCATTGCGCTTGTCGTATTCATTGAGCCCAAGGGTTTCACACCCTGAGAGCGTTAAGAGCACCCCAATGAGACAGAAGGATTGAAAACCCGAGAGACGAAATAGGTTCATAATGGCGTCACCTCTTTGATGTAAATAGTTTTAGTCGCATCTAGGCGCTGCGCTTTGAGTGGATAGGGACCAAGCAACGTGGTCATGGCCATGCTGATGTCACCTTCTTTGGTGACCAATGGATAAGGCGTGAAGGTAAAGTCAGCCACAGGCCAAGA
>NZ_AJZD02000155.1 GCF_000272105.2 Vibrio splendidus 12E03 | reverse complement strand
ACAAGGAATGAACAAGCATGCAATCAGTAAAGAGTTAGGGGGTAGTCGGACAACTGTGTATAAAGTATTAGGTTGAAGAGCTAGCATCAACTGGAAGAGCTGAGTAAATATTAGTTCGTATAAAATTTATCTGCGTGGAGTTGATTAATTTTATCCAAAGAGTTCTGAGTGAGAACCACAACGAACTAATATCAACTCTTGTTTATCCCAATCCACATCCCAGATAAGTAAAAAATCTGGCTGAATATGACACTCCATGTGCGGCTTCCTAATCTTGCTGGTCACCGAAAACCACGCTGACAGCGTTTAGATATTCTTCTGGTGAAACGTTGATAAGTAGTACAGCGTTAAAATCATTAATGTTTAGCGATTTCAAAGTTTCTAATGGGAGTTTTTGAATATTGAGATGGTCAATTTGCCGTAAAAATTTCTCCAAAAATCCATATAACACGTATTTAGGCTGGAATATTTCATTGAAATGGTCCAAATTCCGGATTTTGGATAGATCTTCCCTATGCAAGCCCCTCCCCACGCCGGCTTAAAGCCTCATTGATAATGTTTTTTCGACCTACGCCAGCATGGAAAGCCGCAAATCTCATTCGGCCACCGCACAGAATGCATTCAAAAGGATCCACTTTCAAAAAGGACTTTATCATCTGACCATATCGAAGGACTGGCGTACGCGGTGGATGACTCTCCATACCTAGAGCTTCACGTACTTTAGATAACTGATTTCCGACCACACGATTGGCCAAAAAGCCAAAGTAACGGATCATGCGAAAGTTTTTCTCTGGGATGTGCTGGACGAGACGTTTGATCAACTCAATTTGGCTAACTTCCTCTATTTCATATTTGCCTGTGTGATGGTCGAGGTATCGAAACGATAGGTTGGCTTCACCACGATAATGAGCCAATTTCGCGCCAGCAATTGGCGGACGTTTAAGGTAACGACCTAAGTAGTTTATTGTGGCTTTAGGATGCTGGGTTTTCTTTGCAAAGTGCACA
>NZ_AJZD02000154.1 GCF_000272105.2 Vibrio splendidus 12E03 | reverse complement strand
GAACCGCTCTTCCGATCTACCTAATCAAAGAAAACCACATCATCGCTTGTGGTGGCATTGAGAAGGCTATCTCTACTGCAAAAGAGCTGAACCCAGGTAAACCAGTAGAAGTAGAAACAGAGAGTCTAGAAGAGCTAGAGCAAGCGATCAACGCTGGCGCAGACATCATCATGCTAGACAACTTCACCACAGACATGATGCGTGAAGCTGTGAAAATCAACGCTGGACGTGCTGCGCTAGAAAACTCTGGTAACGTGACTCTAGATACGATTGCTGAGTTCGCTGAAACGGGTGTTGATTACATCTCTGTTGGTGCACTCACTAAGCACTTAAAAGCGATGGATTTATCAATGAGATTCAAAGCTTAATCTATTGAAATATAAATAACTTATTCATAAAGGCACGGTTAACTACCGTGCTTTTTTATTGCCTAAATTATCAGTATTTCAATCACTTATTTAAGTTGGTCGCATAAATTTGCGCGCTATATGAAACACGACACTAATAAATACAAAACCACTCGCGACCACACCTGAACACCATTCCACTTCTACATTTCGACTTCTATTCTTTCCATCAACCAGTGCTTGCACTGAAACAAACTAAAGAATGGAATAGAACAATGAATAACAAGAAAAAAAGAACGAACCAGAAAGGCTTTACGCTGATTGAATTGATGATTGTGGTGGCGATTATTGGGGTGTTGTCGGCGATTGCAGTTCCAGCTTATAAAGATTACGTATCAAAAAGTGAATTAGCATCAGGATTTGCCACCATAAAATCAGTGATAACACCTGCAGAGTTATATATACAAGAGAACGGATCTATCTCCAGTGCATCACCGAGTAATTTAGGTGTTTCTGCAGGTTCAAATAGTTTGGGGGTTATAGCCATTACAGATAAGAAGATAACCTTTACTCATAATAAGGGCGCCGTCTCTGGAGCTAAGTTTACATATGAAAGAGATGACGATCATGGTTGGACATGTAAGTTAGAAGACCATGGCAGTAATGACAAACCAAAGGGCTGTAGCTAGAGAATGCTCACCAACCTCCCAACCGTTCTCCGTCAGGCTAATCTACTTAGTCTGACTCAAGAACAAGCCGTTGAGGAACATGTACACGCTTCAGGTGTTTCTACACCTGAAGCTTTACTCGTTCTGGATTTCTTCAGCTGCGATTCCTTAGCAAACAACATTAAAAACATCTTCGGCTTACCGTTAGTACGATTAGCCAATACTGACTACGAATCCCTGTGTGAACAATTAGGACTTCGTGAACTGATTACTAAGTATCGTGCGATACCGATTTCAGTCTCTAGCTCAACTCTCACACTCGCTTCAGCCGACCCGACCAACTTACAAGCTGAAGACGACTTTCGATTTGCGACGGGATTACAGATCGAACTCGTTGTTGCTAACTATTCTGAGTTAGAAGGTGCAATACGAAAATTGTATGGCCGTTCTATTTCCGGGCAAGACTCAAAACGCAAAGAGATCACTCAAGATGAACTCGCTAACCTAGTTGAGGTTTCTGACGACGAGATAGCGTCGATAGAAGATCTCAGTCAAGACGATTCTCCGGTTAGCCGCTTTATCAATCAGATACTGGTTGATGCGGTGCGCAAAGGCGCATCAGATATTCATTTTGAACCTTACGAAGAGCACTATCGTGTGCGCCTGCGTTGTGATGGGATCCTTGTTGAAATACAGCAACCAGCTTCCCATTTAAGTCGCCGTCTATCAGCTCGCCTTAAAATACTCGCCAAGCTTGATATTGCCGAACGACGCCTACCCCAAGATGGACGCATTAAGCTCCGTTTGAATGATGAACTCGCGATTGATATGCGCGTATCAACGCTACCGACCTTGTGGGGCGAAAAGATCGTACTGCGATTGCTTGATAGCAGCGCTGCCAATCTCGATATCGACAAGCTTGGCTACAGTGAAGATCAAAAGGCCCTCTACCTCAATGCCCTGAAACGCCCACAAGGGATGATCTTAATGACAGGGCCAACCGGTAGCGGAAAAACTGTCTCCCTTTATACTGGCCTTCGCATTCTTAACACTACGGAACGCAACATATCAACAGCCGAAGACCCAGTGGAAATTAACTTATGTGGTATCAATCAGGTTCAAGTGACACCTAAGATCGGCTTTGGGTTTGCTGAGGCACTGCGATCATTTTTAAGACAAGATCCAGATGTGGTGATGGTTGGAGAGATCCGCGACTTAGAAACCGCAGAGATCGCGATCAAAGCATCGCAAACTGGTCACTTGGTGCTTTCGACACTCCATACTAACTCTGCAGCTGAAACCGTGACGCGACTCGCTCATATGGGGATTGAGCCCTTTAACCTAGCTTCATCACTGAGTTTGATTATTGCCCAACGACTGGCAAGGCGCTTGTGTAACCATTGCAAAGAAGTTGACGACTCACCAGACATTTACTTGCGTCACTCGATTCCTAACAGCCAAACCATCTACCAAGCCAACCCTCAAGGGTGCAATGAGTGTAACCAAGGTTACACCGGTCGAGTGGGTATCTATGAAGTGATGCCTTTTACCGACAAGCTTAAGGCCAGCCTTATCAGTCAACCCAATGCGCTAGCGATCGAAGATCTCGCGCGTCGAGAAGGCATGAGAACTCTGCAAGAGTCAGGTCTGGATAAATTGCTTGAAGGCACCACCAGCTATCAAGAACTGCAACGTGTTCTGTACATATAAACCAATGGAGCACCAATGAGTAGCAAGTCCAAACAATCACAACTAAAAAGCTATCACTGGAAAGGCATTAATAGCTCAGGCAAGAAAGTGTCTGGGCAGACCTTAGCGCTCACCGAATTGGAAGTACGAGAAAAGCTCAAAGAACAGCATATTCAGATTAAGAAAATCAAAAAGAAAAGTATTTCAGCCGTCACTCGTTTAACCCATAGAGTCAAAGCTAAAGACATCACTATTTTAACTCGGCAACTTGCTACCATGCTGGCTACTGGTGTGCCTATCGTACAAGCCATCAAGTTGGTGTCAGACAACCATCGCAAAGCAGAAATGAAATCGATCTTATCGCATATCTGCAAAGGTGTAGAAGCCGGCACGCCAATCTCAAAAGCGATGCGAACTGCAAGCCGCCACTTTGATGATCTCTATACTGATTTAGTCGCCACAGGTGAACTGTCAGGCAACCTCGCACAAGTGTTCGAACGCTTGGCGACCTATAGAGAAAAGAGCGAGCAGTTAAAGTCCAAAGTCGTCAAAGCACTCATCTACCCCGCCATGGTGGTCACCGTTGCACTGACCGTTTCCTATTTAATGCTGACCATGGTG
This sequence comes from Vibrio splendidus 12E03, assembly GCF_000272105.2. Lineage (GTDB taxonomy): Bacteria > Pseudomonadota > Gammaproteobacteria > Enterobacterales > Vibrionaceae > Vibrio > Vibrio splendidus_I. The sequence goes on along the minus strand of NZ_AJZD02000154.1, from coordinate 3,272 downwards.
ATTCCAGAGTTTGAGTCGATGTTTTCTGGCTTTGGCGCCGACCTGCCTTGGTTCACTCAACAAGTACTCTACCTTTCCCATTGGATGCAGGCTTACAGTTTTTATACGGCGTTAGGCATCGGGCTTGTTGTCCTGATTATTTACCAACTGTGTCAGCGTTCCCACTCAATCAGACTGTCTGTCAGTCGGCTAGGACTACGTTTTCCTGTTCTCGGTGGCGTGTTAGCCAAAGCCTCTATTGCCAAATTTAGCCGAACCTTATCAACAAGCTTTAGTTCTGGCATTCCGATTTTAATGAGCCTAAAAACCACCGCCAAAACCGCAGGCAACCTGCATTATGAGTCGGCCATCATTGAAGTTCATCGAGAAACGGCTGCTGGCATGCCGATGTATATCGCAATGCGCAATACCAACGCCTTCCCCGAAATGGTGTTGCAGATGGTGATGATTGGTGAAGAGTCTGGCAACCTTGATGAAATGCTCAATAAAGTAGCCTCGATTTACGAGTTTGAAGTAGACAACACCGTCGACAATTTAGGCAAGATTCTAGAGCCACTGATCATTGTGTTTCTAGGCACAGTGGTTGGCGGACTTGTGGTTGCGATGTACTTACCGATCTTTAATCTTATGAGTGTGTTAGGATAGTTAAAAGCAACTAAACACCCATGAGCAGCAATCTCTGCTCACCTTGATTAAGTGGTAAAGGACACTATGGAAGTATTTCACTACTATCCTTGGCTATTCCCCGTATTAGCTTTCATTTTTAGCCTTCTTATCGGCAGTTTCCTCAACGTAGTCATACACCGTTTACCGATAATGATGGAACGAGAGTGGCAACAAGAGTGCTCGGAATATTTCTCTCAATATAAAATTCCAGCACCAGAAGGAAAGTTTAATCTCAGCATTCCTCGTTCAACCTGCCCTAAATGTAAAACTCAATTAAGAATCGTCGACAATATTCCAGTGTTAAGCTGGTTGTTCTTGAAGGGTAAGTGTCACAGCTGTGCTAATCCAATCAGCGCTCGCTACCCTTTGGTTGAACTGCTGACTGCGATACTTTGCACAGTTGTTGCCAGTCACTTTGGTTTCAGTTACTACACCATTGCTTTAATTTTTTTCACCTTCGCACTGATTACCGCGACCTTTATCGATCTCGATACGATGTTGTTGCCTGATCAAATTACCTTGCCTTTGGTTTGGTCTGGTATCACTTTAGCACTGTTTAATATCAGCCCTGTATCACTTCAAGACTCAGTTGTAGGGGCAATGGCTGGCTACCTAGCGCTGTGGTCTGTTTATTGGTTGTTCAAACTACTGACTGGCAAAGAAGGCATGGGTTACGGTGACTTCAAACTCCTGGCTGCGCTTGGCGCATGGCTTGGTTGGCAGCACCTACCGATGATCATCCTTTTATCTTCGCTTGTTGGACTTGTGTTTGGTTTGATTCAACTTCGCTTGAAACAGCAAGGCATAGATAAAGCCTTTCCATTTGGCCCCTACCTTGCGATTGCGGGTTGGGTAAGCTTGATGTGGGGTAACGACATCATGGGTTGGTATTTCACTTCTGTACTAGGAATTTAACCATGGCAATCATTATCGGATTAAGCGGTGGTATCGCCAGTGGCAAAACCACCGTCGCTAACCTGTTCAATGAGCATTTTAATATTGATATTGTTGATGCTGATATCGTGGCACGTGAAGTGGTCGCACTGGGCAGTGACGGCTTAAAACAGATTACAGAACATTTTGGTGAGTCTATCCTGCTTGAAGATGGAACACTCAACAGAAGTAGGCTACGTGAGCTGATCTTCTCGAATCCAAAAGAGAAGCAATGGCTCAATGATCTTCTTCATCCCATGATCCGTGAGAAAATTGACAGTGACCTGTCTAAAATCACATCCCCGTATGGTTTATTAGTCGCACCGCTATTGGTTGAAAACCAAATGCAAGGCATGACCGATCGCGTATTAATCGTTGATGTGCCAGCAGAAGTGCAAATAGAACGAACGATGAGTCGTGATAATGTTTCTAGGGAACAAGTTGCATCAATTTTAAAATCACAGGCTTCAAGAGAACAACGCTTAGCAGTTGCAGATGACGTGATTAAAAACCATACTAAAAACCAAGAACTTTTGCCTCAAATCACAGATTTACATCAAAAGTATCTGGCAATCAGTGCTGTAGATGGGTCAGAATAGAACAATGTTGAATGAAGGTTTGCTCGATGATCACCCATAAATTTGAACATCCTCTAAATGAGAAAACACGCATCTACTTAAGAGTCGAATCACTCTTGAGGCAGCTTCACTTGTCTTCTACATTTTCCGATGCTCAACAGTATCAACTCTTTTTCCGTTCCATCTTTGATCTGATTGAAATCTTCGAACAGATCCAACTCAAGAGCGAACTCGCAAAAGATATTGAGAAACAACGTGTAACCTACAAAAGCTGGTTAGATGTTGAAGGTGTCGATCAAGAGATGCTGACATCGCTGCTCAATGACATTGGTAATATCTATCGTGATCTGATGCAGGCAGAGCGTTTTGGGCAATCACTTAAAGAAGACCGCTTCCTGAGTGCGATTCGCCAACGCTTTAATCTTCCAGGTGGCTCATGCTGCTTTGATTTACCGGCACTGCATTATTGGCTGCACCTTCCTCTCGATAAAAGAATGAGAGATGCTAAAGCTTGGATGGATAGCTTACAACCTCTGTATGAAGCGCTAACACTGTGGTTGAAGCTCACCAGAGAGACTGGCCACTTTAAAGAGCAAATCGCTCGTGCTGGCTTCTTCCAGAGCGATGCCGATGAAGCGAATATCCTTCGCCTTTCTATTCCAATGCAATACGGTGCCTACCCGATGATCTCGGGTCACAAAAACCGTTTTGCTGTTAAGTTCATGAGCTTTGAAACTGGGCAAGCCTGTACTCAAGACATCGAATTTGAATTGGCGATCTGCACCTAATTAAATTCCTTTTATAGTTTGGCTTGAGTCCTCACTCGAGCCTAAACGAACTCTTATTATCCCTCAAATTAAGAATCACTATGTCGAAGAAAATCACCATCGTTAAATGCCCTCAATGTAATACTGACGTTGAATGGGGTGAACAAAGCCCACACCGCCCGTTTTGCAGCAAGCAATGTCAGATGATTGATTTCGGTGAATGGGCAGACGAAGAAAACAGCATCGCTGGCGCACCAGACATGTCTGATAGCGATGGTTGGTCGGAAGATCAGTACTAAGATTCGAGATTCGAGATTCGAGATTCGAG
>NZ_AJZD02000153.1 GCF_000272105.2 Vibrio splendidus 12E03 | reverse complement strand
CGCGCTGTTTACCTCAAACGGCGCTGTCCCTCTCTGATTTCCCCCCTTTAACACCCGATGGATTGGCGCATTACCAAGTGGGGTATCGACAAAGTGCCGCTTCCAATACGCCGCCTATTGGTATTGAGGTGAGCGTCACCCTAACGCGCCCCCATTCATTGAATACGGTCGCCGCGTATTCCGCCCCTGAGCGGATATCGCCGTCTAAGGTCTTGATTTATTTT
>NZ_AJZD02000152.1 GCF_000272105.2 Vibrio splendidus 12E03 | reverse complement strand
CAAGCTGTCTGGTTAGTTATTTGGATGGGGCTGCAACGCAACATGTCTATCAAAGAAGTATGCAGTTCATTAGACATCGCACTTCAGCCTAAACCTGAAGATAGCTGGTCTCGTGTTGCACCCAGTGTCCTAACTGATTCACGCCGACGTCTAGATGAGAGTCCGTTAGCGGCTCTGTTTCACACAACGGTAAAGGCTTGGCGCGAAGATATCCTTCAACAAGACAAAGACTTAGGGCTTAATGTTCTTGCTGTCGATGGGACAACATTTAGGTGTCAAGATTCCACAGAGAACGCTGAAGAATTTGGGTTCATCT
>NZ_AJZD02000151.1 GCF_000272105.2 Vibrio splendidus 12E03 | reverse complement strand
TTAGTTCCACTGAATTACGCAACAAAGCCGTTTGCAGATGCCAATCCGGTTGCGGTTGCCGCTTTTGTCGCGAAAAGGGAATCACCGACAGATTCTGTAGTAAACCAAGTCGAGTAAATGATGTTCTCAGTATCAAGAGTAATTGCACCTTGAGCGTTCGCTCCAGCGAAGATCTTTTCAACACCTTGAGTGACTCGTTGTGCCTGAGCTAGGCTACCTTCGGTGTACGTTACCGCACTAGATTTTAGTGCAGCATAACTTGCCGACATGCCAACAGGATCGCCATTAACATCCGAGAGTTCATTTGACAGAGCCAACACGTATTCGCTCGAAGCATCAAGAGAGTCTTTGAATACGATCGTGAATGTGTCAGTTGAGGCGCTAGATAGAACGTTGAAGTCGGTACCTAGAGTCAATATTCCGGCAACACTTGGTTCAGTTTCAGATGTGAGTGAGCCACTAAGCTTTAATAGGTAAACCCCACCAGTCGCTACGCCGTCAGCTAAGCCAGTACCTTCAAAATCCATGATGATTGGCATTGAAGTTGACCAGCCATCCATTGTATTCATTGCGGCAATAGGGTTGGTTAATGAATCATCACCACCAGTCGGCAAACCAAGTGTACCGTCCGTAGCATCCATCAACGCGAAACTAGGAAGAGGAACGGCTATATCAGCACCCGTTAATTGAAACTTGATGCTTGTCGCTTGTGCGAGTGAATCTTGAATGTATTGTTCATATTGAATTGCTGTTGAAGCACCTGAACTCGAAGAGTCATCACCACAACCGGCAAGAAACATTGCTGATGCAAGCAGCGAAACGTTAAATAACTTTTTCATGTTTTAATTCCGTTTAGTTGAAGGTGTAGTTCATTTGAATCGCAGATAGGTAAGCGACGGCATCACCAGAGAATTCAAGTTCCTGACCAAGTTCATTGGTTTCAGTGAAATCACCTTCTTTACTTTGAACAAGAGCGAAACCAGCATCGATTGAAAGGTTAGGGCTGTACTGATAAGTCAAACCTGCGCTGTACCAAAAACGGTCGCTGTCAGGGATGCTTAATGTCGCTTCACCAGCTTGCTCGTCATAAGCTAAACCAGCTCGTAAGGTCCATTCTTGGTTTAACTGGTAAGTCGCACCCAATGAGTAACGGTTATTGTCATCGTAGTCTTCGGTCTTTTTAAAACACTCGCCACTTACACAATCTGAACTCGTTGCTTTAAGCTCTTTAAAGCTACTCCACCCAGTTTGTTGCCAACCGTAATGAATCGCCCATTGGTCCGTCAGTTGATGAAAAGCTGAGATTTCAATAATTGAAGGTAATGTGATTTTTAGACGGCCTGTTGTTGTCGTAGCACTACCTTGCACGATGCTGCCCGTGTAATCAGTAAAGTCACCATCATCAAAATCTAGGTCCACTTCTGAACGATATGCGATAGAGAATCGATTGTTTTCATTCAGTTCATATAACGCGCCTATGTTCCAACCAAATGCAAAGGTTTCACCTGTCATACTGATTAACTTGGTAGAGGCAGAGTCACCAGTAATGTTTGAGATAGAGCCTTGGTGACGATTAAGTTCAGCTTCTGCGTAAACAAGGTTTGCGCCTGCACCAACGCTAAATTGGTCATTGATTCGATAAGCGACATTCGGGTTCAGGTTCACTGACACAAGTGAGGTGTCACCTGCAAGATCACCCGCATAAATATCATCCGGATAATCAGTAGCAACTCCATAGTTAGAGAACGTACCAATACCCCAAGCCCATTTATCGTTGATTGGGCTGATGTAGTAAGCGGCAGGAACGACTTGAAGTGGCGCTACGTCTTTGGATTCTTGGCTTTGACCGCCAGATCCTGGAACGTTGTTTTGAGTAATATCCACTTCTGGATCAACGATAGAAACCGCGCCTGAAAATTGGGCTGTATCAAATAGGGTCATTGCGGCGGGGTTTCTCGCTAGTACACTCGCGTTATCGGCTACAGCGCCCTCACCTGAGAATGCACGACCAAGGCCTGAGGCAGAATGCTCAGCAACTTGGAAGCCAGCCGCAAGTGAATTGCATGCAAATAGCACAGAAAGCGAAACGAGAGAGCGTTGTATTGTTTTCATCCTTGACCCTCCTAGGGCATCGAATTTCGTTATTATCGTTTGAAAACACACTGAGCATTGTTGGTGTTGAAGCTCTAATGTAAACAGCATGTTAAATTCATGTTTTATGTAAAGTCAAAGAAATAGTTGTTATTTTGTGAGGTTATATTTTTGAGGAGCGGCACTTTAACACTAATAATATAACTACAATCAATGGTTTATTCGTGGTTGGAGGTGTGACCAGGATATTTATGTCAGCTATTAGTACAAATAGTGTTCAACTGCTCAATATGTAACAACTTTGTTTATGTTTACCGCCGATCGCTAAGTCGGCATAATATCGACACTCGATAGAAGTCATTAAATTGGAATTTAAGTTTGGAATTACTCGCGATAGAGTTTCTTGGTAAACCGCTTCGTTTAGAAGGGTCAATGGCAGGGTGGCAACAGTTATATTGGGATAACACTTTGGTTTCTCAATTAGATGCGACCTCAGACAAAGAAGACGCACGAACACACGAATTTACACTATGCGCTGGCGAAGAAACGTTGCAGTGTCACGTTGAGTCAACCGTTCAGTGGCAACCGTTTGAGATGACGTATAAAGCATCGGTTAATGGGCAAACCATTACCGAAGGTAATCGAAACACCAAAGATATCGAGCAACAAACCCCTGTTGTCGCTCCTAAACCAGAGAAGCGTTTTAGCTTAATTGGGTTGGTGTCGCTTGGTATGAAAGCGCTAAAAAGCGCAAAGCTAATTAAGGTCGTACTTGCTTCTGCGAGTTTAGCGGCGTATTCATGGCTGTTTTCTATTCAGTTCGCACTAGCCTTGATCGCTTGCCTTATGTTCCATGAGTATGGTCATATCAGAGCGATGAAATACTTTGGTATGAAAACAAAGGGCATTTATTTAATACCATTCCTTGGTGGTTTGGCGTTATCCGACGAAAAGATTAATACGCGCTGGCAAGATGTGGTTATCTCGATCATGGGACCACTGTTTGGTTTGATATTGTCGTTGATATTTACTGTATTGTACTGGGTAACTGGTGAGATGTTCTTTGCTGGGCTTGCGGTATTTAATGCCTTGTTAAACCTGTTCAATCTACTGCCGATTTTGCCTCTTGATGGCGGTCATGTTCTTAAAAGTATCAGTTTCTCGATGAACAGTGTGCTTGGCATTGTATTGTGTGTCGCGGCTGCCGTTGCTGGTGTGGTATTGAGTTATCAGTTGAATTTAACCTTGTTTGGTTTCTTATTGATCATGGGCAGTGTTGAAATACTATTCGAATGGAAAGGGCGTCATCACAGTCATTTGTTACCGTTAGACAAATACGGTCAAGTCGTGTCATTCGTTTGGTATGTGGGTTTAGTAAGCAGTTTGATCGGTGTTATCTGGTATTTTGCATCGACTGGTGATCAGCTATTAAGCCTACCATTACAAATTCTTGGTACTTAACCAATGAGTTTCTATTGTTGGATTTATTTGGCAACATAGTTCACTTGAACTGATAGTTAGCAAGAAACTAAAAATGCCCTAACCAATATGGATAGGGCATTTTTGTATTTACACTAGCTAAGCGGTTCTAACTTAGACTACGCTTTGCAATTTGGCCTTGGAAAGACTGATTTAGGTAACGTTTTTATCGTCGCCTGCAGATCTTTGATACGCGTACTGTGGGAAGGGTGCGTAGACAGCAATTCTGGCGGTTGGTTACCACCTGATGCTTTCGCCATATTCTGCCACAAGTCGACACTTTGGTTGGGATCGAACCCTGCTTGAGCCATATACTCTAGACCAACAACATCGGCTTCAGACTCTTGAGTTCGGCCATACGGTAGAATAACACCATATTGCACGCCTAAACCTAACGCCGCCATCGTCATACCTTGGTATTGTTTGTACTCTGATGCTCCCAAGGCAACACTGGTAATAGACAAACCAGTATTAGCGATTTGAGACTGAGATAAGCGTTCATTACTGTGGTCCGCTAAAACGTGTGCTACTTCGTGACCGATAACCGTCGCGAGTTGGTCTTGATTGACTGCGACCTTGAGTAACCCTGTGTACACACCGATTTTTCCGCCAGGCAGGGCGAATGCATTCACTTGGTCGCTATCAAACACAACAACTTCCCATTCACTAAAACCTTGTTTAGGAATATATTGAGTGATGCTGTTCGCTACGCACTGTACATAAGCGTTTGTTTTGGCATCTTTGCTGATGGGTTGTTCTTTTTTCATTTGTTCAAAAGACTGCGCTCCAAGCTGAGACATGTCTTTATCTGAAAAAAGCAGCAATTGGTTTCTACCTGTCGGAGAAGCGCTACACGCAGTTAGGCCGGCAAGTGTGAGAAGCGAGGCAAACTTCATCCATGACGTCATACAATATCCTCTGTGTATTCGGTTTTTATGCATGTTAACATCAACTTGCGTAATAACTAAGGGCTGTAAGATAACTAACAGCCAGTGATATAGAAAAAGCTATGTACGTGATAACAAGATCCATAATTAAGGAACCCACATGAGTATTTGGAAAAAGCCCGTTGACTTAGATGCTTTCAACGCGACCTCAAAAAATACCTTAATTGAACACCTCAACATTGTTTACACTGAAGTAAATGACAACTCTTTAGTAGCAACCATGCCGGTTTGTCATTTTACGCACCAACCATTGGGTATGCTTCACGGCGGTGCATCTGTGGTTTTAGCAGAAACACTTGGCTCACTCGCGGCAAACTTTTGCGTACCCGATGGCTACTATTGCGTAGGGTTAGACATCAACGCTAACCACGTTCGTTCTATGCGTGAAGGGCACGTCATCGGCACTGCGGAGCCTATTCACCTTGGCGTATCTACTCAAGTATGGCAGATAAACATCACAGATGAGCGTCAACGCTTGGTTTGCACAAGCCGTTTGACCATTGCGGTGAAGAAGCACAAACGTTAGTTCATTAATCAAGGTGAGGCGCAGTAGTCATCCTAGCCACACCTTATTAAACCTCATTTACACACTGTTATTTTAGTTAGAGAAATCCATGGTCATAACGTTTAAAAGTGGAAAAGTCATCGCAACGGCACATGAGCTGGTTGTTCGTTTAGATGGTGAACATAGAGTCACGCTACAAGCTCAAGTTGATGCCATTCAACTGATCGGAAAAGGGGCAAATGTCGTTTCAGCTAACGGTTCTGAGTGTAAATGGTCGATAAAATTAGACGATGAACAGCAGCTCCGTGAAATCGCCAATGAAATTGGCTGCGATGTAATGTAATCCTTTACGGTAAAAGCACTTACCCCTTCAGATTTAATAACATCTTAGGATGTAGTACTTAATAATTCACAATAAAATCGTGTCAGTAATATTGATTTTACGCCATAAAATAGGGAAACTGAATTCAATGTCCTTTGAATAAGTTTTCCTCTTTATGAGCAGCCCAAGACTTCGCGTTCAATTTGAAACCCTGTTTGAATACTTCGATGGTAAAGATTCTGATGTTCAACTCGACGACATCACGGATGTGCTTTGTTGTACCCGTCGTAATGCCCGAATGGTACTCAACAAGCTTGAAGAAGAAGGGTGGGTAGAATGGTTACCTGCAGCTGGTCGAGGGAAGTTATCTCAACTTATCTTTAAACAGAATCGTTGTGATGTCAGCGAGAACCTAGCAAGGCGCTACTTGCAGGAAGGAAAAATTGGACAGGCGCTGTCAGTGCTTGATCACAATGCTGCTAAACTCACGCAAGTTATTCAAAACTACTTGGGCGTACAGTATCAAGAAGGCGAACAAGTTATTCGTTTGCCTTATTACCGACCGCTTTCAATGCTTAACCCAACCAAATCGATGCGTCGTTCAGAGCAACATATCGCTTGTCAGGTATTCAGTGGGTTGACTCGTCTAGATGAGAATGACCAACTTCAACCCGATCTCGCTCATTCATGGCAAAAAATCAGCGATCATCAATGGCGGTTCTTTTTGAGGCCTGGTGTTCGTTTCCATAACGGCGAACCTCTGTTAACCAATCATGTTGTGGATACGCTGCTAGCGCTCGAACCACTCAACATGTTTTCTCATATCAAAGATGTCTCTTCACCTGCAAACTGTGTAGTAGATGTTTTTCTCACACGTCCAGACAAGTATTTTCCGCTCGCACTAACGGAATCGGTCGCTAAAGTCACGTTACCGATCACTTTACGTGGTGAAGACTACGATATTCGACCGATTGGAACGGGACCTTATCGCATTGAAAAGAACGACGAGAAACAACTCGTGTTAACCGCTTTTAATGGGTACTTTGGTTTCAGACCGTTAATTGATCGCGTTGAAGTTTGGGTGGTGGATGAGGCTTATTCTTCAATGGTTTACCCAAGCCTTTCTAAGCCGATAATGGCAGACCGTGGTGATAGTGATGATGAAGTAGAACTTGATCCGGGCTGTACGTATTTACTATTGAATAGAAAGAAGGGTATCGCACAAGCTCCAGCTTGGGCTGAGTTTCTATCGAACGCGTTAAATGCGTCTGATTTGTTTGTCCATATCCCTAAAGAGACCGTTATCGACTTGGGTGTTTTGCATGCTTACGGAATTAAACCCGGTTGGTATGACATCAAGTTAAAGGTTCCGGTTTGTCCACCAGCAGATTCGAAGCCTACCATAGGATTGGCGTATCAATGCCAACACCCAATGTTTCCAACGCTTGCTAAGGCCATTGTCACTGTGCTGAAGCAATACAACGTTGATGTTGATCTTTACGGTTACGAAACCGATCCTCCACACGCCGATGATGTTGATATTTGGATTAACCCTATGGGCATCGCCAATAACAGAGACGACGCCTTAGCCGGTTGGCTAATGGACTACAGCTTTCTGGATGAATCGAGCCCTGCAGAAGACTTCGACCAATGGTGTCACATGATTGACCGTTGGCGTTCTGGTGAATTCGAGCAATTCCCAGCACGACAGTTAGGTAAACAACTGGTCCAAAGCAATCAATTGATTCCAATGTTCCATTGCTGGTTAGGTGTTAATAAAGATCAATGTGGTACGTTGCAAAACGCGAAATGTAATGCATTAGGTTGGTTCGATTTTAGCCAGGTTTGGGTGAAACCTGACGTTGATTGAAATCCAAGAAAGCTCAATTAGGAAAAAACGGTGCAAACTCTGATGGTTACATTTATTACGCTGGTGGCATTTGCAGCCAATTCAGTGTTGTGTCGCTGGGCTTTAATGGATCAAACGATTGATCCTTTGAGCTTTTCGATCGTGCGCATCTTGTCTGGCGCGCTTACACTTCTGATTTTATTGACTTTATCTTCGCAGCCTCAATCTAACTCCAAACCTAAACAGGATTCATCTAACATTGGCATATTGGTATACACAGAGCTCAAATCACAGTTTCAAATTACATCAATATTGTCACTGCTCGTGTATATGTTTGGCTTTTCGTTTGCTTACTTAGAGCTTGGCGCAGGTCTTGGTGCTTTGGTGTTGTTTGTCGCAGTGCAGTTTACGATGATTGCCGCGCACTTGTTTTCTGGAAACAGAATGTCACTAATTGAGTGGTGCGGATGTTTGTTATCTGTAGCAGGGCTCGTTTACTTGTTAATGCCAACAGAATCGTCACAGGCACCCGACTTAGTTTCTCTCATTTTGATGTCTCTGGCTGGAGTTGGGTGGGGCATTTACACGTTGGCAGGAAAGAAATCGTCAAATGCACTGCAATCGACGACCGCTAACTTTGGATTCAGCTCGTTAGCGATCCTTGTGTTAGTAAGCCTGTTACTTGTTATCCCTAGTGTAGCATCGCAAATATCCATCACTAAACAAGGTTTGATTTACGCAATATTGTCTGGTTCAGTGGCTTCTGGTGTGGGTTATAGCTTGTGGTATTACGTCGTGAAAAAACTGAATACCGTGGTTGCGTCTATTGCACAGCTTTCTGTTCCAGTTATCGCGACACTTGGTGGCGTATTACTTTTATCTGAACCTGTCACCATGCAATTTATAGTCTCATCAACCGTTATACTTCTTGGGATAAGCTTGGTTCTTGTCGCCCCTAAACTTAAGAAATAAAGAGTTCAATCATTAACTTTTATGGCTAAACCAAACAAGAAACAACCGACCAAGACGGTTCAGATTTTCTGTGCCAAATGTAAAACGCAGCTTTTTAAGTATCGGAAAGGTGGCAAAGGTGCACTCGTGAAATGTTTTAAGGAGCGTATCGTTGAAGATTTCACGACAGAGCCATGTGTGTGCCCTGAATGCGGGATTGAATTTGCGCGTGACACTTTGGTTCGAGGTACACCAGCCTACAAGTTTGTTGGCGGCAAGGTAACGATGAAATAACCCGTCATAGTGAAACAAAAAATGCCACAGCACGGTTTGTGTGTGGCATTTCAACGTTGCTTTTGATACTCAGAGTAAATAATTGAGCTTAGTAAGCTTTGACACGCCCTTGAAGCTTAAGAAGTAATAGTGAGACAATTGCGCCTGTGGTATCACACAGCATATCTTTCTGTGCGTCCCAAATATCGCCTTGTGAACCAAGGAATGCGATACCTTCATCACCACCTGCGATCTCCGCGTACCACCACTCGATAATTTCATAACCTGCAGCAACACTCATAATCGCAAATAGCGCAAAGAAACATGCCAGCACCGGTTGAGCCAGTTTTTTACGAATCAAGTACTCAGCGAGTGGGTAAGCATAAAGGCCAATAGAGAAATGCGCGACACGGTCAAAGTTATTCCGTTCAGAACCTATCATGTTGTTGAACCAATCAAATGGCACTTCTGCGAAGGTATATTTCGCGCCTATCGTATGCAAAATCAGCCAGATAAACATCAAAACGTAGGCTGTCTTAGTGAAGGTGAGCTTTGTTGATAACCACCATATTCCCACCAATATCGCAAGCGCTGGGACAATTTCGGCAATCCATACCGATCTTGAAGATGGAGCAAACGCTGAAAATAGAAACACAATCAGATACAGCGTCGTCAATGACAGTAATGGTCGATTTTGAGCAAGTGGCGTGATTGTCATATCAAGATCTCTCGTCGAAGTTTTTATTAGTTTTACACAATAATGAACAGCGTTCAATTGAGCTTTAATTACCAGATTTGTTGAAAAGTAGCGTTGTCGCCCAGTATCTAGACAAACGGTTGCTAGAGTTTCACAAAAGTTTGATTTACAACAAAGCGATCCTTAAAATCGCCTTATTACTACATAACAAGAAAGAAAGTCATGAAACTGGAAACTGTCGATTACCTTGCTGACGACGCAGCAGAACAATTTGTTCGCTCTCTACGTGAAAGTGGTTTTGGTGTGCTTAAGAACCACCCAATCCCGAAAGAGCTTGTTGAATCAATTTACGAAAACTGGTACCAATTCTTCATCTCTGAAGAAAAAGAGAACTTCCACTTTAATGTTGAAACACAAGATGGATATTTTCCACCTTCAGTGTCTGAAGTTGCTAAGGGCCACACTGTAAAAGACATCAAAGAGTACTTTCACGTATACCCTTGGGGCCAAATTCCTGAGCAGCTGAAAGAACAGATTCTAGATTACTACCAACGTGCGAATGCTTTTGCTCAAGAGCTGCTAGGTTGGGTTGAAGCTCATGCTCCTAAAGAAGTACAAGAGAAATTCTCTATTGCGTTATCAGAAATGATCAACGGCAGTGAACAGACTCTGCTTCGTGTGCTTCACTACCCACCAATGCAAGGTGATGAAGAGCCAGGTGCAATCCGCGCTGCGGCACACGAAGACATCAACTTACTGACAGTTCTTCCTGCTGCAAACGAACCGGGCCTTCAAGTTAAAGCGCAAAATAACGAGTGGTTAGATGTTCCATGTGACTTCGGTAACATGATCATCAACATCGGTGACATGCTTCAAGAAGCGTCAGGTGGTTACTTCCCATCGACAACTCACCGTGTAATCAACCCATCAGGTGAACGCCAAGAGAAGTCTCGTATCTCTTTGCCTCTATTCCTTCACCCGAAACCAGAAGTAGTGCTGTCTGAAAAATACACAGCAAACGAATACCTAATGGAACGTCTAAGAGAGCTTGGCGTTATCTAGTAAGTTCAATGCTTCGTCCCTAAAATTGGGATAGATGTGAAAGGTCAGCTAAATCGCTGACCTTTTTTGTATCCGGACCAAAAAAGAGCGGCTTTATTACTAACGGTTGCATTTAACGAAATGGTACTCAGTTTTGACGATTTAAGCCAAGCGTTAGAAAGTTGTTTGTCCTTAAGCTCGACAAATCGTAGAAAATCGCTTTCAATTAAAGAAGATACGCAACGGATGCGAAATAGGTTACTTATATTCTCCACTGTTCTAGAAATCCATTAATTCAGAAAAGCTAACTGAGTCAACTATGTCGAATCATCAAGATGTGAGAGCAAACTTTCATTGCCATATGGAAAACCCATTGCTTTGGCCGATAATGGAAGTGCTTAAGCAAAAGCCAAACGGATGGAAAGTACACACATTGGCAGCTCATCTGAACGACCTTGGGTTTGTGCCAGTGTTGGATGCTGTGCCTGAGAAAGAGTTGTTTAAAAAGAACTTCCTTATCATGAATGCGCTTTATCAGCTTCAAGAAACCTTACACCCAGATGGTTGGCTCCAAGTCCAAGCGATGGACATTGAATTGATGAACGGTCGTTATCACGGAAGCAACCACAACATCGATCGTCAAGATCCACTTCGAGACTACTATATTAATTGGGTTAACTATGAAGCGGATGAAGGTGAAGTTAAAAGACTGTTGAACGAATTTTGGACTCGGTACCGGAAGTTTGTTGGTGGTGATGAGCTCTATATGGATCGAAGCCGAGCGTTGAACTTATTTGAGCTACCCATAGACGCCACTCACCATGAGATTAGAAAACGTTGGCGACAACTGGCGTTGAGATGGCATCCAGACAGAGACGAAGGCAACACCGCAAAATTTCAGACGCTCTGTGAAGCATGGCATGTATTAAGAAGCTCATAATCGACAGGCATTTTTAGCTGTCTAATTGCTTAGAACCCTAAAACAGAAAGCCCCACATTGTGAGTGACACAAGTGGGGCTTTGTCGTCATTACGTTATGTTTTGGGTAACTACGTTATGTGTTGTAGCGACTTAAGTTGTTGGTGCTAGGAGTGATCTTTACTCTCACCACTTTTATGCTCAAAGGCATAGTCGAGTACTTTACGGATATAAGGTGCGCCGACTTTCGAGCCGCCGTTACCGTGTTCAATGACCACAGTCGCGACATATTCAGGGTGTTCATAAGGTGCGAAAGCTGTGTAAAGCGCGTGGTCAAGTAGATGCCTAGCGAGTTTCTTCGAGTTGTAGACCTGATCTTTCGCAAGATCAAACACTTGTGCAGTTCCTGATTTACCGCCGCTCGTGTATTTAGTTCCCTTAAATGCACGTCTGCCGCTGCCTCGACTTCCGTGGTTCACGAGTCGCATCGCGTTGATGGGCACATCCCAAATTCTATCCGGTACTTCAGTGATTGAGGGCATTGGCTCCGGTTCGACAAGTTTTTGGGTACTGAAATCTTCACCGTGGTCTAAGGTAGCTCGTAAGATATGCGGTGGCATCACCTTACCATGATTAACCAATACTGAAGTTGCTTTAGCAAGTTGCATCGGTGTCGAAGTCCAATAACCTTGGCCAATACCAATCGGTACTGTGTCACCCTGATACCAAGGGGTGCGATAACGCATCATCTTCCATTCTCGAGTCGGCATGTTGGCGGTACTTTCTTCATAGATATCAATGCCTGTCGGTTCACCAAATCCAAATCGGTTCATCCAACTTGAAATTCGGTCAATACCCAAATCGAAAGCGGTTTGATAGAAGAATGAATCTACCGACTCTTCAATGGCTTGAGTGACATCGACAGGTCCGTGCCCCCAACGTTTCCAGTCACGCCATGATTTAGAGTTTCGTTTAGAGCCAGGAATTCTCCAAACACCGTGGTCGTTACGAATGGTATCTTCAGAGATGACATGTTCTTGCAGTCCTGCCACAGCCATAAATGGTTTAACGGTTGAAGCGGGAGGATAAACACCTAAAGTGGTGCGGTTAACCAACGGGTGAGCAGGGTCATTCAATAAGCGTTGATAGTTCTTACTCGAAATACCGTCGACAAATAGGTTAGGGTCGTAACTCGGGCTTGATGCCATTGCCAACACGCTGTTGTCTTTCGGATCGAGAATAACTGCGCTGCCAGTTCTATGGTCAAGTTGCTCAAAAACGTATTTTTGCAGTTCAAGGTCGATATTTAGCACGATATCTTTGCCGGCTACTGGCGGCACGTATTCAATCGTTCGAACAACTCGTCCGCGGCTATTTACTTCTACTTCCTGATAGCCCTTGGTTCCATGTAGGATATCTTCGTAATAACGCTCAACGCCGAGTTTACCTATAATTGTTGTAGCTTGATAATTCGCATCTATCCCTTGTTCTTCAAGTTTTCTTAGATCGCTATCGTTGATATGCGCCACGTAACCAAGAACGTGGGTAAGAACCTCACCATTCGGGTAAAAACGCTTTAAGCTGGTATCGATAGATAACCCGGGGAACTGGTACTGATGAACAGAGAACTTCGCAATCTCTTCTTCCGTTAAGTTCTCTAGAATGGTCACTGATTTAAAACGGCGGGTGTTGTGATAACGTTTTTTGAAACGAGCGATCTGCTCGGCATCACGTGGGACGTATTTGTCTAGCTTGGCGAGCATTGCATCGACATCATCGGTTTGCTCTGGAATCATAGTCAGATCAAAGACAAGTTTGTTCTCTGCAAGCAATACGCCGTTGCGGTCGTAAATCAGCCCACGAGTAGGGGCGATAGGCAACACTTTGATCCTGTTACCATCGGCACGAGTTTGATAGCTTTTAAAATTTTCAACTTGAAGTCGGTATAGGTTGCCGACTAAGACAAGAGTGAACATCAAGATCCCACAAAATGCGACGATTACGCGGTTTTTGAATAGGTTCACTTCGATTTTATGGTCACGCATCTTAACGCGTTTATGATTCATTGAAGCCTCAAGGGTTTGTTACATTTGGTTACACTTGTCGACTCGGGACTTTATCTGAATATCACTAGGGTTTTGTAAAAGCTGTGTCATGATTTTAGGGAACGACAGCATTAGATGGCGGTAAACAACGCCTTTAATTTTCTCATTAGAAAAGTTGATAAGTAATTGATGTAAAGATTGGTTTTGTGAATTTCTAGAGTTGAAGAGTTTTGAGAGTACTAGAGGTCAGATAAATAGAGGTCAGATAAATTTACGGCCCTCAGAATGAGAGCCGTAGAAGGTTAATTTGCTTATTTAGTGGCTTAGAAGCTTTAGTAAACTAAAAGCTTAGAACTTCAAAAGCCTAGAAGCACAATAAATCCGATATTTAACGAAATCAGTTCGAAGGCTTGAACTGAGATTTACGCATACGGTTCAGAGCAGCCATCACATCTAATGTTCTTGGCTTCGCTAGGTCACCGTAGTTAGGCATATTAGCGTGCCATTCGTTTTCTAAAATAGCGTTGAACTCTTTCGCAGGGTTGCTTGACCAACCTGGAGTTTGCGCGAATTGGAACCAAGCCCAACCGATCGCGTTCACTTCAGACGGTGATTCTAACTGCTCAAGCGCAGAAAGGTCTGCGAACTCTTTACCAAAACGCAGTGACTCTTTGCCTTTCGCGTTAACACGGAACTTACCGTCAGTCAGAATGTTCATGAGTGAAGCACGGTTCAATGAACGTGGTACAAACGTTTCTAAAGCAGTTTCACATTCGTTAGTACGCTGAGTAGGGTGCTGAGCAATCACGTCTTTTGCTTTTTCTGTCACATCTACCGCTTGGTAGTCGTGCATTTGAATCACAGTGTTCGCTACATCTAGGTAATCACCAGAACCGCCCATTACAACAATGGTAGAGATGTCCATCTCTTCACGAAGTTGACCAATGCGGTCAACAAGTGGTGTGATTGGCTCATCGCCTTTTGACACTAGTGCTTGCATACGCTCGTCACGAATCATGAAGTTAGTCGCTGACGTATCTTCATCAATAAGTAGAGTTTGAACGCCGGCTTCAATCGATTCTTGTAACCAAGCCGCTTGAGACGTAGAGCCTGACGCATCTTGTGTGCTGAAATCAGACGTGTCTTTCTGCATTGGTAAATGGTTGATGTAGTTTGACAGGTTCAAGCTGTGCACACATCGACCATCTTCAGCGCGGATCTTCATCGTATCAATCGCAGTTACAATGCCTTCGCGACCGTCACCAGGAATATGGTTGTAGATAGAACGTTCAACAGCGTTCAACAGTGTCGATTTACCATGGAAACCACCACCAACGATCAGCGTAATGCCTTTTGGAATGCCTAAGCCAGTCACGTCACCTTGGTTTGGAGTATTTAACGTAACACTCAATGATTCTGGAGCCGCGAAAGGTACCGCGTCTTTCATTGGCAGGTCGCAGTTACCCGCGATACGAGGTAACACACTGCCGTTTGCAACGAATGCCGCTAGGTTGTTTTCATCCAATTGAGCGCGCAGCGCTTCTTGGTCTTCAATCGTTTCACAATGTTTGATCATTGCATCGATATTCAATTCACGCTCAAGCGTCGCGCGACGAATAAACTTCGGTAAGTAGAAAGTGATGATGTTGTTCGCTTTCTTAGCAAGAATGCTACGACCATCAGCTGGTAAATTAATACGGAAACGAATTTCGATTCCGTGGTCTGTGAATACAACAGCTGTGTTGTCTAATACGGTTTGACCCGTCAGCGCGATAGAAACGGTCGACTCTTGTTTCGCGAACTCAGAGAAGCTACGTGCGATAAAGTCACGAGCGGCTACTTGGTATTCGTAAGATTTTTCTTTAAGCCAATCTAACCCGGTCAAAGACCACGCGCGCGTTGCACGAAAACGAGAAGCTGACGCGTATGGGTCACCTTGGATGTGGTCGATGTGTAATTCAAAATCAGCAAAGTCGTATTGACCTTTAATTTGTTGATATGCACGGTAGTTTTGTTTTTCGAGCTTTTTAAGCTTTGCAGTCAACTGATCCATAACGAGGAATGCCTATATAAGGGGAAAGATAAAAACAGAAAGGCGGCGATTATAAAAATCACCACCTTTAGAGTAAAGAGAAAGTAGGCCTAAATCCAAAACTAACTGCTCTTTTTCGCTTTAAGCGTAACGAGTTGTCCCCAAATAGTTTTGATTGATTAAGCTGTGTTCGAATTCTTGGCTCGGCATTGGTCTTCCGTAAAGGTAACCTTGGCCCACATCGCAGCCTTCATTAATAATAAATTGCTCCTGAACCTCCGTTTCTATGCCTTCAATCGTCACTTTTAAGTCGAGCTTTTTGGCAATTTGGACAATAGAACGAACAATTTCCGAGTCTTCGTGTGAGTTGAGCATTTGGTCGATAAAGCTCTTATCAATCTTAATGGTGTCGAATGGGAACTTCTTCAGATAACTGAAGGAGGCGTAGCCCGTACCGAAGTCATCTAGTGACAATGTAACGCCAATATCGTGCAAAGACCCCAAGGTATTCTTGGCAACCACTTCATCTGCTATCAGTCCACTCTCCGTAACTTCAAGTTCTAAGAAACGAGGCTCTAAATGATAGGTTTCGAGTAGGTGAACCACTTGTTCCGCAAAGTGTACGTTCTTGAGTTGAATTGCAGACACATTCACAGCCATCTTGAAATCTTCAACGTATTCGGACCACTCTTTGGCTTTTTCAATCGCATTGCGTAAAACAAAGCTGCCCACTTCGAAAATCAAACCGTTTTGTTCAGCCATGTGGATCAGGGTTTCGTTAGAGATATCACCCAAAACAGGATGTCGCCAACGAAGCAAAGCTTCAGCACCGACCCAGCGATGCGTCAACGGGCTAACTTTGGGTTGAAAGTAGAGCATAAGGTCATCATTACGAACGGCTTGAAGCAAATAGCCTTCGATCTTATTAATGTGAGTTTGTTCTTCGGTATGGGATTGAGAGTAGTAAGCGAACTTTTGTCCTGAATCTTTGCAGGCTAACATCGCTTCAGAAGATTTCTGCAGAATGCTTTCCGCGTCATCTTCGTCGTTCGTAATTGCAATCCCAATAAACGCGTGCAAATGCACTTTGTCACTTTCGATGTCGAATTCTGAATGACCAACTTTAACGAGCGTCTGGCAAAGTTCTTCAAGTCGATGGTGTAAATCTTTAACGCTAAATGCCAATACGAGATCGACCGAAGTAGGGCGTGCAGTTAATACATCGATATCAGACATACTGTCGATGCGTTTTCGGTATTCAACAAGCACTTGGTCTAACGCGTTATAGCCATATCGTGCTTGTATGCGTCTACCGTTGGTAAAACCAATATGAACGACTGCAAATGAGCTGTCTGTCAGCCTTCTCTGTGACAGTAGCTTGTGGTTTAAGCGAGATTCAAATGCGTTTCGGTTTAAAAAGCCGGTACCGAGATCGTGATTCTTTTGGAAATTGATCTTTTGTTCTGCAGCTTTTCGCTTATCAATCTCTTGATTTAATGAATAATTAAGACTCGCAAGATCTTTAGTCCGAGTGTAAACACGGTTTTTTAAGTCTCTATTCATTTGAGTGAGCTTAGCATGCTGAAACAGAGTTTTAAGCTGAGACTCTATCGAGGTGCGAAAGCTCTGTAAAAGCTTGACATAGGTGGGTGTGTAGTGGTTTTCTTTCGAGTCTAAAATGCAGATAGTGCCAAATAATTCACCATTCGGCCAAAGCAGCGGAATGCCACAATAAGAGATTAAGCCAAGCTTCGTGTCGGGGTTGTTTTCCCAATCAACATCGGCAAGCGCATTGGGTACCACAAGTTGCTGCTGGGAATCCATCACCGTCTCACAGTAAAGCCCATTGCCTAGGGTTTCAGAATCACCTTTGTTGTAAGGGTTATTTTCATTTCGGCTGGTCGAGAATACTTCAATATAATTGGCGTGAACACGCATGATAAGTGCGGCGGGCACTTGAGTGATTTGAGCCAAGAGGTCGACAATATTTTGCCAACCAGACACCATATCGTCTGGGATATCTAAGTCTACTGTTTTTATCTTCTTCATATGACTCCGAGTCAATTATGCTAAATGCATCAACACATCCTGTGTTAATTATGATGAACCAAATAAACTATGAACCTTACGTTTAGTAAGTATAAGAAATGTTGCACGAAAAAACCTCCGCAATTATGCAGAGGTTTTCAAATGTGAATCCGGGTCTCAGTAATGAGATAATTTTCGTTTAAGGCTTTAACTTTATAAAATCTTCTGTATTAAGTTTTTGGCTATAATCAACCGAGGGTTGAGCAAACCCATTTAATTGCAGAAATTCCTCTTTAAACCCTTGGTAATCACCTAAAGTTTGGAAGTTGTTTTCATCCATCTTTTCTAGTAGTTCAGTTACGTGCGCTTGGGTTTCTGGGTCTAATTCCCAATCATCCATACGGATCAATCGCTCACCATCAAGTGGTACTTTTGATTGACCATAGAGTTTACTGCTAAACAGACGCTGCATTTGTTGGATACAACCTTCGTGGGTCTCTTTCTCTTTCATCACTTTATACAAAGCAAGTAAATAAGGGCTGAGTCCCGGGATGAAAACGCTCGCTTTAGTGACTAGGGCTTTACAGACGGTCGCGTAAGCGTTGCCATCAAAGTTAGCTAACTCTAGATTAAGAGCATGGCTGGTTTGGTGAAGGTCGATCTTAGCGCGTCCCAATGTACCGTCTAAATAGATAGGGTGTGTGACTTCTGGGCCCACATAAGAAAACGCGATTGTCTTGCAACCCGGAGCAATAGATTCAGCGTTGATGAGCTCATCTATCCATTGTTCCCAATCTTCGCCGCCCATCACTTTGAGTGTGCTTTCGGCTTCTTCTTCCGTCGCAGCATCAAGTGTGTTGGTCACCCAGTTGTCGTGTTCCAGAGAAATGGTTGCGCCAGTTACGCTTTCACCAATAGGTTTGATGGCAGAGCGCCAAAACTCATCGGAATCTGGTTTAGGACGAACGCCTGCAGCTAAGCTATAGATAATTAGATCCACTTCACCTTCGAAATAGGTTTCAATGGCTTCGACAACTTGTGAACGTGTTTCTTGCGAAAATGCGTCGCCAACGATGTTAATAGCAGTGCGTTGCTCTCGTTCGGCTTCTTTTTTGAAGTAGATGTTGTTGTACCAACCAGCACTACCTAGGGATTTTTCGTTTGGACCGCGCTCGAATGAGACGCCGATAGTGTCAGCTTTTGCGCCGCCAAAAGTAAGGGCAATACGAGCGGCAAGGCCAAAGCCTGAGGAAGCGCCGATAATCAGTACTCGTTTAGGGCCATCTTTGATTTGCGGCGCACTCTTAACAAACTTGATTTGTTGCTTTACGGCTTCTTGACAGCCAAGAGGGTGAGCGCTTTTGGCTACCACACCCTTGATAACGGGTTCGACAAGCATAAATAACCTTACAGTTAACGATGATATGCACTCAGGCTAACGTAAAGCTGTGTAAAATATATTGAGCTAGACCATTAAAACTTAAAGATACTGATATAATTCTTCGGCGACAAATTCAGCAATCCAAGGTTGAGCTTCTGGTTTTGGATGCAGTCCATCTTTCATCATCCACTCAGGTTTGAGGATGATATGCTCTAGGAAAAACGGCAAAAGTGGTACGTTTTGTTGATCAGCAAGCGCTGCAAAAACGTATTCAAACTGTTGGTTATAACGCTTTCCGTAATTCGGTGGGATTTTAATCTGCATCATTATAGGTTTGGCGCCCGCAGCTTTTATCTGCTCAATGATTTGATCAAGATTCGCAGACATCAGCTTAGGTGGGAACCCACGAAGTCCATCATTCGCACCAAGTTCAATAAGAACGGTGTCTGGAGCATGTTCTTCAAGCAATTGTGGTAAGCGAGCTAAACCATTGCCCGTTGTATCACCAGAAATACTTCCGTTAACCACGGTTACCGTTTTGTCATGCTTTGCTAACGCGTCTGGTAACAGGCTTGGCCAACTCTGTTTGATGTCCATGTTGTAACCAGCACTCAAGCTATCACCAAGGACCAGTAACTTAGAATCTAAGTCGGTATCTTGAGCCAAAGAAGCGGTTGAAAATAAAATAAAGAATAAAAAGGAAATTAGTCGAGTCATGCATACATCCATCATTAAAGCAGAAGCTGTTTCGAAGACAGTGTCTACTAATCAAGAACATTTAACAATCCTAGAGCACGTCGATATCGATATTCGTGAAGGCGAAACTGTCGCGATTGTCGGCACGTCTGGCGCGGGTAAGTCGACCCTAATGACGCTGCTTGCTGGTCTTGATGTACCAACGAAAGGCGAAATCAGTTTATTAGGACAGCCACTTTCACAACTTGATGATGAGGCAAGGGCTAAGATCCGCAGTGAATCGGTAGGGTTTGTATTTCAAAGCTTCTTATTAATTCCAAGCCTTTCTGCGCTACAAAATGTCACGTTGCCTTGTTTGTTGAAGGGAGAAGACGAAGACATCGAACGCGCGACGGCTCTGCTTGAATCAGTAGGCTTGAAAGACAGGCTTGATCACTTGCCGTCGCAGCTATCGGGTGGTGAGCAACAAAGGGTCGCGTTGGCGCGCGCATTTATGATTAAGCCAAAAATCCTTTTTGCTGATGAGCCCACGGGCAACCTAGACCAACAAACGGCAGCCAAAATTGTTGAGTTGTTGTTTGAATTGAACGCATCACACGGCACAACGTTAGTTTTGGTGACACACGATCCTAAGCTTGCACAACGTTGCCAAAGAACGCTTAAGATGCATGTCGGTCAGATAGAGGAAGTCTAAATTGAATTCATCAAACGGACTGAATAAACGCCTGTTTTCATGGAGTATCGAAGAGATTCGACACGGTCAATTGTGGCCAGTTTCAATCGCTTTAACGCTTATTATTGCTTGTGTATTTGCATTGTCGGCGTTGGCCGAACGTATGGAGCAGGTAATTGTTAAGCAGGGCAAAGATGCGCTTACTGCCGATAGCGTGTTTATCTCAGCAAACCCAGTTCCACAATCCTTGTTAGACCTCACTCAAGTTGAACAATTAGAAAGCTCTCAGTTGACTCGTTTTTCAACCATGGCATTCAGTGACAACTCGATGCAGTTAGTGACGGTGAAAGCGGTTGAAAGTAATTACCCGTTACGGGGTGAAATGATCTTAGAGGGCGCTGACAAAGCATCAAGTAACCATGTTAAGCCGGGTGAACTTTGGCTAGACGAGCGCATATTCGCACAGTTAGAGGTTGAGATTGGTGACAATGTCACTATTGGCGATGCCGATCTAGCGATAACTGGCCGAATCACTCAAGAACCAGGCTTAAGCTTTAACCCATTCCAACAGATGCCAGCCGTGCTGATTCATACAAGCGATATCGATGCCACGGGAGCGATTCAACCGGGCAGTCGTGTTAGTTTTAGGCTGTTTCTAAACGGTGATGATACAAAACTGCAAGCCGCGCAAGACAGCGTAGAATTAACGCCAAGTGATCGCTGGCGTACTCAAGATTCTGCAAGTCGCACTAATGATATGTTCGAGAGCACGACTCAATATCTGTCGTTAACTGTGGCTATTGTTGTGATCATGGCTGCGACCACTTTGGTACTCACGTGCCAACATTATGTTGCGAGTCGTCGTAAAACCATCGCGATGCTTAAGAGTTTAGGGGCAAGCAAGCCGTGGATCGTTAAATGGTTGTCTGTACAGGTATCTCTATTAGTGGTTATCGGTGCAGTACTGGGAATAACCATCGGTATCGGCTTAGAGTTTTTGCTTCGTATACCTCTGGGCGACTTATTACCAACGCCACTTCCTAGCTATGGTATTGAACCTGCTATCTTGGCTATTTTATCAAGCATCTTAATTGGTGTTCCTGCTCTGGGTATTCCGTTAATTGGCTTGGTCAACACTTCTGCAATCAGCGTTATTCAATCAAGTCATCAGTCCAATGAAAGCTATAAGAAATACTTGTTGTTACTGGTACCGATTATTCCAATGATGCTGATGTATGGCGACAATCTATTGGTATGGATAGTTCTAGCGGGTATCGCTTGCCTGTTCTTAGTGCTCGCGATTGTCAGTACGTTTGTTCTGCGTTTAGTTGGCAAGCTGCCGACAACGACATCTATGCGTTTGGCATTAAGCCGAATTAATCGCACACCATTAGCAACAGGGATTCAATTTGGTTCTTTAGCGCTATCTTTGATGCTGCTATCGATCATTTGGTTGGTGAGAAGCGATCTACTGTCAGATTGGCAACAAACCTTACCAGAGAACGCACCAAATGCGTTTGCACTTAACATTGCAAGCTATGAGAAAGACAGTTATCTCGAGACGATTGATGCAAACGAAGTAGAGCGTACTCAAGCGTTTCCAATTATCCGAGGACGACTAACGACGATAAACGGTGTTGAAGCGTCAGAATACAGTGATACCTCTGGAGAAACAGACGCACTAAGCCGTGAGATCAACTTCACTTGGGGAGATACCTTACCTGAGTACAATGAAGTTTTAGAAGGCAGCTGGACACAAGAGCAGGGCGTATCTGTGGAATCGGATGTCGCGGAGCAACTTGACCTAAAGATTGGCGATGAGCTTTCATTCACAATCAACAGCCAGAATGTCTCGGCCAAGGTGAATAGCATCCGCAAAGTAGAGTGGCGTGAAATGAAGCCGAACTTCTACTTCATCTTTACTCCAGATGTCTTGAGCTCAATTCCTTCTACTTGGCTCTTGAGCTTCAGATTAGAAGAACAACACAATCAGATGCTCAATGAACTCTCTCGAAATCATCCAACCGTGAGTTTGATGGATATTCGCAAGATGGGTAGCAAGATCCAAGAGCTGCTCAAACAGATTGTTTGGTCGATAACGGTACTTGCGGCGTTAGGTGTGGTGGCGGGGCTGTTGCTTATCTTCACTCTATTGCGATTGAGCTTATCTCAAAGACAACAAGAGATACGCTTGTATCGAACATTAGGCGCAAGTAGGAAGCGAATTCTCAATACTATTTGGTGTGAGTACGGGTTAATGGCGTTAGTCGCAGGCTCAATTGCAGCGCTCGGTTCTGAGCTCAGTGTGGCTGGCGTTATGAATTTTGGCTTTGAGTTACAACCTTCACTTCACCCGATGCTGTGGATAGCGCTACCGATGCTGACGTTTATCACATTGGCTGCGGTAGTGAATAGCTTAATCAAACGTTTGTTGGCACCAGTAAACAAGGATTTTGGTTAGTCGCTAGCGAGATCTAGCCAAGCGCTTAAAACGGTCTAAAAGTGAGATTATTTATTCTTAGTCATGCACTATTTATAATACGTCGCTTTAGACCGTTTTTTATTTAACCAACCGGTAGCATAAGTAAAAAATATCGCACCTTAGATTCCACTGTTTTTAGCATTTTTTAAAACTAATTGCCTAATAATGCCGATTTAATGAACAGAGGTTAGTCCCTGTAAACAAAGGGTTTGCGCAACTTAGCAAGAACGTTATCAACAGTTATCCACAAAAACGGTGGATAACTTTAGGGATAAGTTAACCTCTATGTTTTAAGAGTACTGAGGCAGCCTTTATGTGGCGTCACTTAGGACAAATTTGACTGTTAGAATAACCTTTAAAACTCTATCTGGAGTTATTGAGTCAAGAGATTATTTATGTTTTTTACATAGATATTAAATCCCGCCTATCTAAGACCTTGATAAAAATGTGTTTTAATTCATCGCAGAACAAAAGTAGAATAGAGGCAGTTAATCTTATTCTACAGAACACGATGAACCACAACAAAACGGATACAAATCAACCTTCTATTGCCATTGTTGGTGGTGGTATTGCCGGAACAACGAGCGCGATTCACTTTAGTGAGTTGGGTTTTAAGGTCACTATCTTAGAAAAAGGGCCGAGTTTGGTTAATGGTCCACCAATTTGCCACCTGCACGCTGGCGGCAATTTGTATCGAGATATTTCTGTAGAGCAGTGTCTTCAGTTGCTCACGCAGTCAATTGATACCGTCCGCTTATTTCCTCATACGATCAATATTCGTCCGACAATCATCGCCGTGCCGCATAGTGATGGTGGAGAGCCATTAGATCTGCTTCCTCGCCTCAAGATAATCAAAAGCGCTTATGCCGATCTTGTTAAACAAGATAAAAGCAACCAAGTGCTCGGTGATCCGGAAGAGTATTATAAGCTGTACAGCAAAGAAGATTTATTAGCACTTTCTGCAAAAACGCAGCCTCTGAAACCAACATCGCTTGATGATTGGTGCATTCCTTTTGCCAAACATACGGATTTAGAGACTCTTAAGTATCCTGTTGCGGTGGTCCAAGAGTATGGCTGGAGCGTATTCCGACTTTCTGCGACCGCTCAACTCTCTTTGGGGCAACAACCTAACTGTACTGTGTTAACCAACAGCCGATTACAATCTGTTGAGTCGACAGGTCAAGGTTGGTCTTTGACTTATACCGATGCCGAAAACCAAAGCTGCCAACTAACGACCGATTACTTGATTAATGCGAGTGGGTTTGAAACGGGTATCGTGGACGACTTTGTTGGCTCTAAGCAGCAAAGACTTGTTGAGTTTAAAGCTGCATACGTTACGGAGTGGCCATATTCGCAAGAATGTAAGGAAGAGTGGCCAGAGGTTATCTTCCATGGCCCTAGAGGCACACCGCAAGGCATGGCGCAATTAACGCCATATGCTGATGGTGTGTTCCAACTTCACGGTATGACAGAAGGGATTACTCTATTCGAGGGAGGGCTTGTTTCATCGTCAACAGACTCGTCACAGCCACAGTTGCCTTCGAAGCTGCTTAAGAAAATCGTATCGGGTTGGAGTGAAGAGCAACTTGAATTAAGAACTCGCGCTGCAATAACGCATATGTCTCAGTTCATCCCAAGTTTCAGCTCTGCATTGGTCGGTGGTAAACCTTTGTTTGGTGCACAACAGATTCCGGGAACCGATCCAAGCTTAAGAGCTTCACACGTTTCATTCTGTGGTGAGCGCTATGCTCGACTTGAAGTCGTGAAAGCTTCTTCAACATTAGAAGCGGCACAAAAGGTTGCTGAGCAATGGTTTGACGTATCAGAGGCGGTATCTATTGAAGATACGCACTCGGTGACAATGTCACTTAATCTAAATGATATTGAAAACAGAGCGATAGAATTGACACAAGAACGTGGATATCCAGAAGCGCTTGCCAAGGTGTCAGGTCAAGATCACGCTTAATAGCTTATAATTAGCCTATCATCATCGACAGCGCTTAACTTCTTCAATTCGGCTTACTGTAATAGGTAAGCCGAATCTTCATTCCAAAGCCGACTTAGATACCGAAACTCATCAAAACGACATCTTCCTAGCTAGTTATTCTGAGCTACATAGCAATTAGCACATAACACATCGCAAAAACTAGTAGCCAAAAAACTGAGCCCATTGGCACCAAACATCTTGTAAGCCTAAGCGATCACCCTTGCTGAACGATATCGCATGTCCAGGTTTTGCTTGTGCCAAGCGAGGTAAATCAATCCTAGCGACACACCCAATCTTCGGATAACCACCTATGGTCTGTCTATCATTAAGCAGCACGATAGGTTGTCCGTCTTGGGGGATTTGAATCGCACCTAGGGCAATGCCTTCTGACAATAGCGAAATGTCAGGCGAGTCTACGGGCTCGCCACTGAGTCGATAACCCATCCGATTAGAGTTTTGGTCAACGTGATACTGCGCGTTATACAAAATCTCTCTTGCTGACTCGGAGAATAGCTCGCTTTGATAGCCTTCAATCACTCGTAGGTTCACGGGTAGATTGTAATCAGGCGTGTATCGGAAGGTAACACTCAACGCTTTAAACGGGCGAGAGAGTTGATGTTGGGTAAAAGCGATTTGTTGCCCTTGCTGGCATGGCTCTCCATTTTGCGTTAATCCACCAATCTTTTCACGAGTCACTGTAGAGCAGCTATTAAGAGTTGATGGAACATCGAAACCGCCCTTAATGGCTAAATACGCCCTTAGACCATTTTTAGGCAAACCAAATGAGAGAACTTGCCCTTTAAAAGCTTGGAAAGTGCGCCAGTTAGCCTGTGGTTTACCATCGAGCTTTGCTTGTAAATCACCCCCGCATAGCGCCATCTCACAATCAAAATCGATTCGTAACGCACATTGCCCAAGCGTGATTTCCAACGCCGCTTGGTTTACTGGGTTGCCCAATAGATGATTGGCCCAGCTATAAGAGTAATCATCAACCGGTCCACCTTGCGTTAATCCAAGATGAGCAACATCAAATCGACCGAAGTCTTGAATCAAACTCAACGGGCCGGGCTTAATCACTGTCAGTGTTGGTTTAGTTTTGATCTCTGTCATTTACGATGCCTCCACCCAACTCTACAAATTCTTGTTTTGAAATCGCGATGAAACGGACTGTGTCACCAACATTAAGCAGAGACAGCGGTCTTTGCATGATGTCGGCGTTCTTCAATTGGCTATGATCGAACAACGAAAGCGGGCAATTGCCAATAATATTCCAGCCGCCCGGTGAATCCGAAGGGTACACCGCTGTTTTAGTATCCGCGATGGCGATACTGCCTTTGGGCACATTTAAGCGGGGTGTGGAGTGACGGGGCAAGGCAAGCTCATTAACCACATCCGACATAAACGCAAAGCCAGGCGTAAACCCAACCGCACTGACGCTGTATGTCTGTGAGGTGTGATATTGAATAATATCGTCCAGAGTCACACCTTTGTCTTGATATCGGTCTAAATCAAGCGCCGTTTCTGGTGAATAATAGGCAGGAAGCTCAATCGTATCGCGAGTTTTACTAACACTAGAACAGGACGACAGAGCGTGACTCAACAAATTATTGAGCTGTTTAATGAGCTGCTGTTCCGATATTCGATAAGGTAGGTAATCAACCAATATTGTGTGGTAAGCCGGTGTCACATTCATCAACACCGACGCTAAATTTTGGCGAATGGCATCGGAAAAATGAGCCATGTACTGCGCATATTGAGCGCTAGATTGATTATTTGAAGGCGATAGCACCAAGGTCACCAAAACGCTGCATTCCGCGACTGGCGCTATATTGAATTCAATCTGATTCGTCGTCATTTCGTTTCCATACGTTTGTTATCTTGCCTTTTACTAGCTTACTTGGCGTGTCTCACTTCCGTGTCCAAGCCAATACAAAACAATTAGATCTTACGAGCAATTAGTTAGGTGCCCGGTTGGGCGAGTGATTAGACCATGCCTCATACCAATCACACGCTTCATACTAATTAAAAGCGTTGAGGTCTTGTCTGATTTTTCGAATTAATGCGATGGATTGAGGGTTATCGCCATGAACACAGATGGTATCGGCTTCAATAGGCAATCTTTCGCTCTCTAAAGTCGTAACCGAGCCATAGTTAATGATTTGCATAACTTGGTTATAGATATCGTCTTGATTGACGTAAACCGAGCCTTTTTGAGTACGTGGCGCTAATTGTCCGTTATTTAAATAAGCACGGTCGGCAAACGCTTCAAACAAGAGAGGCAAGTCATGGTCGTCAGCAATATCCAAATACTGTTGATTGTCTGATGAAGAGAGAATCATCAACGGGATGTTAAATTCAGCGACGGCTTGGGCTACCGCATTAAACACATCGATGTTTGACATCATATCGTTGTAAAGGGCGCCATGAGGTTTCACATAGCCAACAGAGGTCTGGTGATAGCAGCAGAGGGCTTGTAATGCACCGACTTGATAGCACACCAGTTCACTGATCTCGTCCATGGTGTGTGGAATAGAACGGCGACCAAATCCAACGAGATCTTGATAACCGGGATGAGCACCAATTTGGGTGTGATAGTGCTGTGCCAGTTTTATCGTCTTGGACATAACGTGCGGATCAGACGCATGGAAGCCACAAGCGATGTTTGCCATATCGACCCATTCCATGACCGACTCGTCATCGCCCATCTTCCAATTGCCGAAACTTTCTCCCATGTCGCAATTAAGCAAAATCTTCGTTGTCACGTGGTGCTAATCCTTTACGTTGAGGTAAGTAATGACGGTCTTATAAATGCCATAAATAAACAGTGACCTGACTCAAACTTTCGATACCGAAAATTTACCAGTATGGCATTTCATATATAGTTGAACTATTGATTAAAGGATTAATATCTATCTGTATATTAGGTGAGCACATGATATCCCGCCAGGTTTGCTTAGGACTAGCATTAACGACACCTGTTTTTGTCTCTGGTCAAGAAAACTCTCTAGACCAGCTCATGTCGATGAGCCTTGAAGAGTTGTCTATGTTAGATGTCGAAATGGAAACGGCTTCGAAAGTAACACAAAAACTCACTGACATTCCTTCGTCGGTGTATGTGCTTTCTAATGAGCGAATTCAGCGTAGTGGGGCGAAAACCATTGCTGAAGTCCTAACGCTAGTACCCGGCCTCAAAGTGACCAAGTTTAACGAGACCTC
The DNA here is from genome assembly GCF_000272105.2 of Vibrio splendidus 12E03. Classification (GTDB taxonomy): domain Bacteria; phylum Pseudomonadota; class Gammaproteobacteria; order Enterobacterales; family Vibrionaceae; genus Vibrio; species Vibrio splendidus_I. Next base: position 5,717 of record NZ_AJZD02000151.1, on the reverse strand, counting down.
GTGGTTTGTTTCGACGCGCGGCTTTCATGATGGGCTATATAACAAGATGCTCGTGATGATGGATGGACGAAGCTTGTTTAGCCCGGTCTATGGCGGTACGTATTGGAGCGACGTTGATTATGTGCTAGCCGACATCGAACGCATCGAAGTACTAAAAGGCCCCGGCGGAACAATTTGGGGAGGCAACGCGGTTAATGGTGTTGTCAATATAATTACTAAGTCTGCCAATGATACGCAGGGGACTTATCTCTCCGGTGTCGCGTCTAATACTGATAACTATGAATTTAGTGTTCGTCAGGGATTAAGCCTAAACGACAGTGTGAATGCTCGTGCCTTTTATAAGTACCGAGAAGAACCGACGTATCGCACAAACGAATCTGAAAAATGGAAAGCACAAACGGCAGGGATGGTATTTCAGCCAAGCAATGCAGAAGAAAATTGGTCATTACGTATTGGTGGTGAGAAGAGCTTTTATGAGTCGGAGTTGTATACGTTCCAATATGATAACTCAGGATCGTTTGTCGGATCACAAGCCAATGATTTCGATAACAAGAGTCAATCTGTTTACGTCCAATTCAACGACTCTCGCCATTTTGATGAAAGTTCGACACTCTCATATTCGTTATGGGGTGAATATAATGAGGATAATGCGCCAGACGCTCCGGGAAGCTATTCGACCCTTGATTTTGACTCTACTTATATCAACCAACTATCGGAAAACCATCAGCTAACACTCGGCGGTGGCCTGCGATATATGTATCTTGATTTCTCCTCAAGCCAAGTTTCGGACGTGGATTGGTACAACCCTGATTACTACGGTCGAGCTTACAACATCCAATCTGCCAACGATTATATTGCGAACGCTTTTATACAGTCTCAAATTCAAATGACGGAAGCGCTGTCTATTACTCTTGGTGCTAAGGTTGAACACTTTACACAGAATGATTCAACTGAGCTTTCACCTCAATTGCGTGGTTTATATAAGTTAACTCAACGTCACTCCGTATGGGCGGGGCTTAGCCGTGCGGTTGTTGCACCATCTTATATGGATTCCAATTCCACCTATTATTTTAATAGTTACAATGCTGACTCAAACAACAGCTACCTAGATGTATATAAATCAAGCTCGAGTCTTGAAACAGAGAACGTCGTAACGGCGGAAATGGGTTATCGCTACTCAAACAATTCAAATTTCGAACTCGATGCAACGATTTACCTGAGTGAACATGACAACCTTCGCTTCCACAGTTATGACCCAAATGATATCCCCGCGAATCATGTCTATGTCGGTGCGCTGTCTGATGATTATAAAGCAAAAACTTATGGCTTAGAATTAGGCGCGAGTTACCAGCTCACCGCAGATCTAGCCAGTTACCTGAGCTACGCCTATGCGACGTTAGAAGGTAAGAATAAAGGTGATGACCCTAAATCTAGCCCTCAAACGAGTATTTATTACGATATTGATAATGAACATTTAGCCACGGCACAGTTGATGTGGAATATAACCGAAAGTTGGCAATTCGATGTGATAGGCCAGTACATTAATGTGAATTACCCAGACTATTGGGAAGCAGGCGATGGCACTCAATATGAATGGCAGTCTTACCCACATGAAATAACCTTTGATGCGCGTCTTGCATGGAAAAAATCGTCCGCAGCGCCTTTAATTGAAGTGGTTGTTGAAAACATAGGTAAGAGTGACGGCTATCAAGCTGAATTCACATCTCAGAAAAGCGTCAATCAAGAATCGGTGTATGTGAGGATCTCTCATGAATTCTAAATGGCTTAAGCACCGCTTTAAGCTCGGCTTCTCTAAACTAGGCTTAGCTGCTTTAACGATGCTTATCGTGCCTTTGAACACCTCAGCGGCAAGCTTCAAACCTTATGAAGTGAAAGCGGTGTACCTTTTTAGAATTGCGAATTTTATACGTTGGAATGATGAAAGCTCTATGAACGCTGTGAACTTTTGTGTGATTGGCGATGAAAAGGTAAGCCAAGTGCTGACGTCAATTACCGAGGGTAAATCTATTCGTTCACTCGATATCCAAGTTCAACAGTCGATTACTTCTAAGTGTGATATTACGTATTTGTCTGATCGTCAAAATGATCAATTTCGTAGTCAAGAGCACTCGCCACATACTGTGACAATCAGCGACATTCCTAACTTTACGGACCTAGGTGGAGTCATTGAACTCACGCACATCGATAATAAGCTCAAACCTAAGATCAACCTAGAGAACGCAAGGCGGGGTGACTACGTCATTGGCTCAAACCTGTTACGAATCGCTATAGTGGAGGGCCAATAATGTTGTCTTTCATTAATAACATATCGATTAAAAACAAACTGATATTACCTATTATCATCTTTATCGCAGTCACTTTTGTCACGATTCAATCAGTAAATTACACTGTCACTTTTGAAAGGGAAAAAGAGAGTCTTATCCAGCGTGTTAAAGTGCTGGCACAAGGTGTTGCTTATAACTTACAAGCTGCGATTTTATTTGAAGACAAGTCATCGGCTCAGGAAATCTTGTCAGCTTTCGTAGCAGATAAAGATATTGTTAGAGTGAAGCTCTATGACATTAACGAGCAGCTTTTTGCAAGCTATCAGGTGAGCAACACTTTGGTTCCAAGGCCAAATACAGATGAATTAAACGATATCGCAGATCATCAATTTGCCATATCTGAGCATTTCATATTTTTACTCGTTCCAGTGACGCTGGATGGCGCAGTGATCGCGAACTTGAGAGTGACAATATCGAAAGAGACGTTTAATGCGATCTTAACGAATATTTTCAAGGTTGCGGTCGTCTACCTGTTGTTTCTGGTGATCTTAGGCGGAGTACTGGTCAAGTTGGTTCAACGCTTGATCATCGAACCGATGTTTGACCTCAATGAGGCGATGCAAGCCTTCGTTGAGCGTCGTTCAAAGCAGCCGAAATTGGTCGCAACGAACCGCGATGAAATCGGTGATCTGGTTCGAGCTTTCAATACCATGTTAGAAAGGCTTCAACATCGCGACAACCAAATCAATTTTACGTTAGACAAGTTACAAGAAGAAAAATCGTTCGCAAATGAGGTCATTGAAACCGTTCAGCACTCGTTGTTGGTGGTGGATGAAAAAGGGCTCATCCTTCATGCGAACGCAGCTACTCGGGATATTTTTAAATGCTCGGAAGCCTTTCTTGAGAACTTGTTGATCCAAGAGTTGATCGCGACCAAGCAAACGGGCTACTTACAAGTTGTTACTGATGCCAATATTGAACTCAATGATGAATTGCTGGAAACCACCGATCTCTTTCAATCAAAACGCTGGCTTCGTGTGAGTAGCCGTTCTTTGACAAAACACGGTCGTATTCTTTACGCAATCCAAGATGTCACAGACATAGAAACGGCATTGAGCCGCCAACGTATTGCAGCGGGTGTTTTCGAAAACAGTAAAGACGGTTTGATCGTACTGAACTCGTCCAATGTGATAACCATGGTTAACCCGGCGATCACACAACTTCTCGGTTATCACTCTGATCTGCTGGTGGGCAAAACACCATTTGAAGTATTTTCGTGGCAGCAGTTTTCATCACTAATGCCGACAATTCGCAGTTCGTTAGAGAACTATGGTCAATGGCAAGGCGAAGTGTGGGAGAAGAGTGCGTCTGGTACGTTAGTTCCAATGTTTGTCAAAGTGAATAGAGTTGCCTCAGACAATGAGAAAGACGAGTTTGATATGGTATTAACGCTGTCTGATTTGTCCAACGTTAAAGAGATGGAAAGACTCGAACACTTGGCTCATCACGATGCATTAACCGGGTTAGCGAATAGAGCGCAGCTGTATAAGGTTATGGATGATGTTGTCACGTCGAGCCACTATTCAAATCAGCATTTCGCGGTTATCTACTTGGATTTGGATGGCTTCAAAGAAGTGAATGACAGCTATGGACACGATGCAGGTGACGAGATCCTTAAAGAAGTATCAAACCGGTTGTTATCTCAGGTAAGAGCGGGGGATTTGGTTGCACGTTTGTCGGGTGATGAATTTGTTCTTATTATTAAACAGACAAACAAGGTCTTGTTAGCTAAGTTAGCCGAGCGATTGTTGGCTCTGATCGGGCAAGAAGTGAATTATAAACAACGTTCACTTCATGTGGGAGCGAGCTTAGGTATCCATTTAGTTGATGGCTCAGAGCGTGATATTGACGTGATTCTAAAAGTTGCTGATGAGGCTATGTACCAAGCGAAACGCAAAGGAAAAGGCCAGTTTGTGTTCGCTCGTGAGGGTAAATAGGCTCCAGTGTTTGTGAGCCCACCCTAAGTTGTTGTATCATAAGTGATAGGTTGAATAATTTTAATTAAAAGGTCTGCTAAACATGAATGTTTTAGTTACAGGTGGCATGGGCTACATCGGCAGTCACACAAGTATCCAAATGATCAATGCAGGTATGACGCCTGTTCTTTTTGATAATTTGTATAACAGCAAGCCGAGCGTATTAGAACGTATCGAGAAAGTGTCTGGCGTTCGTCCTGATTTTATTGAAGGCGACATTCGCGATAAAGCACTGCTGATTGAAACCATGAAGCAACATAACATCGAAGCGGTTATCCACTTTGCTGGTTTGAAAGCGGTTGGTGAATCCGTTGCTAAGCCTCTTGAATACTACGACAACAATGTAAATGGCTCGCTAGTTCTTGTTGATGCAATGCGTGAAGCTGGTGTGAAAACACTGGTATTTAGTTCATCAGCAACGGTATACGGCGATCCAGCCAGTGTGCCAATTACTGAAGATTTTCCGACAAGTGCAACCAACCCTTATGGCCGTAGTAAGCTAATGGTTGAAGAGTGCTTAACAGATTTCCAGCAAGCGAATCCAGATTGGAGTATTACACTGCTGCGTTACTTCAACCCTGTAGGTTCTCATCCAAGTGGTGAGTTAGGTGAAGATCCACAAGGTATCCCAAATAACCTAATGCCATTCGTCTCTCAAGTGGCTGTAGGCCGTCGTGAATTCTTATCAGTATTCGGTAGCGACTACCCAACAAAAGACGGCACTGGCGTACGTGATTACATCCACGTAATGGATCTGTCTGATGGCCATATTGCAGCGCTTGAGAAAGTAGGGCGTAAAGACGGTCTTCATATCTACAACCTTGGCACAGGCAACGGTTCAAGTGTATTAGATATGGTTAAGGCGTTTGAGAAAGCGAGCGGCAAACAAGTCCCTTATCAACTGGTCGATCGTCGCCCGGGTGACATCGCAGAATGTTGGGCTGATCCGGCAAAAGCTCAGAAAGAATTGGGCTGGAATGCGAAACGCACACTGACTGACATGACCGAAGATACGTGGCGCTGGCAGTCAACGAATCCTGATGGTTTCCCTGGTTGATCTAGTCGTTTCATGAATGGTTAACGTACAAAAAGATGCTTTAGGGCATCTTTTTTGATCTTAATCGAATAAAAAGTAATTTGGTGGTTAAAAAGTATCATTCTGTATTCGTTGTGTTACTATGCTCGCGAATTATATGTTTAATGTTAATTTTCTTTGGAGTTAATCATGGAACTAGGCCTAATCATCACTTTCATCATTGCTGCTGCAGTAATGGTTAAGAAAGAAATGGCAGAGAAGTAAGACGTAATTTCACTTATTCCTTTTTGATACAATTTTTAGTGAAATAGATAAAAGCCAGCATTAAGCTTAATGCCGATCGTTTAAGAAGACTTGAAC
>NZ_AJZD02000150.1 GCF_000272105.2 Vibrio splendidus 12E03 | reverse complement strand
TCGCACGTTTGAACTTGAATTGCCGCCAGGAATGCTCAGCGACCAAATTGGCAGCGGTGAAAACAGCGAAGGCGGAGATGATGAGGAAGCCTCTGCGAAAGTGGACGGGCAATACGTCACTTTATCGAGCAGTGATGTGGATGTGTTCGGGGAAGTGGCATTGGGCGTGAAAGCGTTGCTGCAACTCGACCCGGATTTAACCGGGGACGGGGATGCTCAAGAATCTTTAGTGGGTTCTGTGCAAGCCGTGCCGTCTCTGTCTCGCTTAGTGGTACTTCATATTCGTCTGGAGTGAAATGAATCGAGGTTTTATCATATTGCAGCAAACAGATAATATGCCCATCTTCCTCCCAACGCTTCAGTTGGTAATCGGCATCGTGAGACAAATCGAGACTCATTCCACCGCCATGAAACTGCATCGCATCGCCAGTTAGATATACACTTGTTCCGTAACGTGTTTCTAGTGTTAGCGGTATCATGATTCTACCCCCTAATGAATGGAACGGTTGAAAGGCCGTTGTTGAGTAGCCAGTTTTTGATTTCGTCTTGGGTTAAGTGAGGCTCTACAATAGCCCAACGGAAGCCTTGTTTAGACCACTTACCGCCAGCCCCCTTGAATTCAACTTCGTCAACATAGACAACAACGATTTCGTTACCATCGGCTGTTTTTTGTGGGTAGCGTTCGATATTATCACTGGTGCGAATCGTCAAACTCTCGTTATACATATAAGTATCTGTAATCACGTTCTATACCCTCTTATTCTAGATACTGAGTGATCATTTCAATTTCTTGACTAACATCAACAAGTGCTTGCGCATCCGAGTTGATAACTTCAAGCTGAGTTTGATCTCTTGCTTTTCGCTCAAGGCCGTGTTTTATAGATTTGATAAACTTCTCAGCTTCTTCTAGCTTTTCAATGAGTTTGCTATCTTTTGACATCATTTTTCCCTCTTTACTTAATCAGTTGATATTCTTTCACAAGGCTATCCAATGGGATTCTAAGCCCATCGTGTAGCTTGCGAATCATTGAGATAGATAAACGTCTTTGACGGCTCAGAATCTCCGTAACACGGCTGCGCTGACCAAGGAAAGGTACAAGGTCTTTATCCTCTAAGCCTTGCTGCTCCATACGGAACTTGATTGCTTCGATTGGGTCAGGTGGTGCAATTGGATAATTAGCTTCTTCAAATGCCTCAATTAGAGTGGCAAGCACTTCTAACTCATCACCCTCTAGTGTGTTTGGTTCAGCATCCCAAAGCTGCTCGATACGCGCTAAAGCAGCGCGGTTATCATCTGCTGTTTTGATTGGTTTAATTTGCATATCTGCCTCTTCTAAACGGTTTTCGCATCAACTTTGTCATAGTCTGCATGTGTGCCAATAAAGCGAATATATACCATCGAAAATTTGTAATTAATCGCGGTGATCAGTCGATACTTATTGCCGTGAACGTTGAACACAACGCGATTATTGCCAACGAAAGACGCATTTCGGTACAGTGCCTTTATGTCTTGGGGCGTTTGCCAATTTGCGTGTTTGGCTTCGTCAAACCATGCCATTAGTGGCTGTTCAGAATCAGCGTAATTAGGCTGTTCCCAAAACTCTCTTAAAGTTGCTCTTGATAAAATTCGCATACATCCCCTTTACTATATTTCCCATTGTGGGAAATTAACAATAAACAGTCAAGTGCTACTTTCCCAAAAAGGGAAAATAAATAAAATCATAAACCTAACAGAGTTATAAAGCCAGTTGCGCAGCTTGGCATAATTGAGTTTCTGAAATGTCGATGTACCCCAAACTCATTGACGGTTCAGAATGGCCTAATGTAATCAACCAGTTAAAAACGTCATTCTCAGATGCTGGGCCTAATGAGGTTGTAAAGATCGCATTTGCTTTAAGCAAGAATGTACTTGAGAAAAAGTTGAAACAATTAACCGATCTTTGAGGGAAGCGGACATGGTTACAGGTAAAGGTAAGTCTATGTTTTTATTCGTAGAGAAAACATACCTTTTCAAGGCAGGATTACGACACATCGAGGAAAGGCCGCTAGTAATTGTCGGTCAGATTGGAACGGGAACTGGTGCGCTTTCAATGGCTATTGCAGGACAAATTAGATCTACCGTAATGTTTACAGTGGTTTTTTTATGACTAAATCATAGATACAAAAAAAGCAGCCTTTATAGCTGCTTTCTCATAATACTAGCCCTGTAACCCGAGACTTGGAGAAAGGTCTCACCCGACATAATCACTCTCTTAACTATGGGGTTCTTACGCAGCTTAATGGTAGAGAGACCAAGCTGTTTCACGCTTTCAAATAAATAATACTACATTGATCAAGATTGGTTAAGCTTAGTAATAATTTCCTACTCCTCAAGATGATCGGTTTTCTCTATTGTTCTCCGATAAAACGGATCATCTAATAGCTTCTTATTCATTGTGGCAATGAATAGTGGTAATGTGTTCTTAATCATTTCAACAATGGATAAGATTGTGGCTAGATTTAGTGCTGTTCAAAAAGAGATTTTAACTATTTTGGCTAAAGCCTTTATTGGTGGAGTTAAAGAAGCAAAATCTACAGATGTAAATGCTCTGGTAAATATGAACCTCAAAAAAGACATTCATCCAAATAACTTCCGTACATCCTGCAAAACTCTGGAGGAACGAGAGTTGATACAAAGGCGTAAAGAGGAATTTGATTGGTTTATTAACATCGCTCCCGATGGCTTTGAAAAAGCCTTGGAGTGGATTAATGAAAGCCAGAAGTACTGAGCGAGCATTATAAATAGTATTATTGCCGTATACACCCAATGGTATACATTTATAATGTATACCATTGGGTGTATATTTTAATGATACTTCTTGCTTGGTTTGAGATGGTTGTATATCATGCATCTATACAGTTTGTATTTTTGCAAGATATCTCAATTGTTATACATTTAAAATGTATAACAATTGAGATATTGATTAAGTATACGAGGTTTCTATGAGAGTGATTACAATCGCAGGTCGTAAAGGTGGTATAAAAAAAACCACTACTACAGTCAATACTGCTTATGAGCTATCGCAAAAAGGAAAGCGAGTTCTGGTTATTGATTTTGATGGCCAAGGGGACGCGACGAGTTTTTATCGTAGAGATAAAACGGAGTTCTACATAGCTGATGTTTTGTTAGATCGTAAGTTTGATATAAATAAAGCTATTTATCCCGCACTCATTAAAGGAGTAGAGCAAGATAAATTGTTCATTATTCCCGCTCGTGGGGGGGATGTTATGTCTAAGTTGAACATGGATATGGTTAGTTTACCGAAACGTGAAGAGCGTTTGCTAAGGCATTTAGATTTAGTGAAAGACAAATTTGATTTTGTGTTAATTGATACGAGTCCAGAAACTAGTATTTTATCTATGAATGCGGTTATAGCTGCTGATGAGTTTATTTTTCCAACAACGTTTACAGATCGCAGCTTTGAAGGGATCGATGTTCTAATTGAACATATACAAGATGCTAAATTTATCGATGAAGATGAGATCGATTATCTAATTTTACCGGTTGGTATCGATAAACGAGTTAAGTCCACATATGCATATGGGCGTGAATATTTGGCTGAACGTTTTCCACATAATATAGCTCAAACTACTGTTTGGCATCGTCAATCTGATTTTGAGAATGCAGAACTAGACCACGTTCCTGTCTCGGTCTACAAGTCGAGTAGTGCTACTGCTATGTATTACAAAAATTTTGCTAAAGAGGTTATCGATAATGAGTGCTGAATTTGAATCACTATCTTCACAAGAACAATTGAAATATTTAATTAATCTTGAAGAAAAAGGGGATAGATTAAAACCTAAACAAAGAGCTTTGAAGAGCCGTTTAGAAAAAGAGCTTCAACCTAGCACATCGATGCCGGAAAAAAGTGAAGTTAAAACAAACCTATTTGGTAAGGTTTCGACTTCTGCTGTTAATCCTAAAGCGGTTAGATTTTTACAAAAAGAACGAGATCTCTTAACCGAACGAACTAATTCATTAAATACCAAAAATCCACATGCGGTGGTAGAGCGTTTAGGGAGCTTAAAAGCGGTTAACGATACAAGTCTTATTCGAGCTGCGGTTCTGGCGTTGGTCGATATGGACGATAACACCTTGATTGAATACATAAAACAAACCCAATTAAACATGATTGGAAGTGGTAATAAATCATAAGTATTTATCTAGTATACATTTAATGATATACATTTATGTTCTGATTTTTATGAATAATAGTATGAAGATGAGCACCTTTTATTGCTTGAATACTAAACATTTGTAATACTGTGTTTAC
>NZ_AJZD02000149.1 GCF_000272105.2 Vibrio splendidus 12E03 | reverse complement strand
ATAAAACAATGCCTAAGTATCCTTGATATTTATAAATTAATAAGCGTATCAGTAAATAATTTACAATATTATTAACTACACTGGTGTTTCACGAAAAAACCTACTCAAAGTGAGTAGGTTTTTATTTCGTGGTTAACCGCTAGTTCTTCGTTTTATAACCTGTTTAAGAGGCTCGTTCTAACTCAATCTAAACGCAATGTTAGGCCTGAGTAGTTTGAGTATCCGCGCAGTAATACATGATAGGTCACGCCCGGTTGCGCGCTCACACTGCACTGTTCGTTGTTTCCAGCACGATAAGGGCGACAATCGTAACTTGATGTGGTTGGCTTGCTTCCCGATTTCACATAAAGGTCAGCATCACCTGAGCCGCCAGACATTGAAACCGTCACGTTTGATGCTGAATCAACGGTGAACGTGTAGAAGCTCTCTGAAGATTGATTCCCGCTTAGGTTCGCAATCGGTGTGCCTTTCGTTAATACATTGCCAGTTGGAGGCGTTCCACCACAACTTGCATTAACGCCTACCGTGTTAAAAGCATCTTCAACATCGGCAACCACATAGCCCATGTCTGCTGCGGCTTTCGCTACGCCACAAGCACCGGCATCAAAGGTACTGTTTGCCGTCCAATACAGTTGGTTTGCGACGGTGAATATTTCAAAGCTCTTACGTACATTCCAACCCGATTTGTTCGCTAAAAGGTAAAAGGCGCGGTTGTAAACACCGCTAGACAAGTGAACGTTCAAACCATCGTAGTATTGAGAGGCATGATCAATCGAGCGACCATCTTTTGAAGGTTGATCAAAGTAACGCAAGCCACCTTCAGACTTGAATATATCGCTACCGACCACCCAATCCACATTGCCACGCAAGTAGTATTCAGCCGCTTCGCCCGCAATGTCTGAGAAGGCTTCATTCATACCACCCGACATATTTCGGTACACAAGACCGGAGTTTTGCTCGGTGAACCCGTGGCTGACTTCGTGAGCACTCACGTTGATATCGACTAATGGATAAAAGGTATTTTTGCCATCTCCAAATGTCATGGATGAGCCATTCCAGAAGGCATTTTCATAATCGGTACCGTAATGAACACGCATCGTCAGTTGGAACGTTAAAGGCGATGTGTTCATCCACTCTTTGTACATATCGAATACGACATTACCAAAATAGTGCGCATCGTTAAGAGGCGAGTAAGCCCCGTTAATGTATTTGTGATCGGTGTAGTTGGTGCCGTCGGCACAGTTGTAACTGTAGGCTGTGCTACCAGAGGTTCCGTTCCTCAAATCGACTGTCTTAACGGATTCATTTTCTAACTTACAAGTTGTGCCTGTTTTGTCGATAGGAAAGCTAGGGAAGTCACTGCCATATTCATATCGAGTGGTTTTGAGGTTGCCACCGGGGCCAGTACCTAATGCTTTAGCGTGGTTTAGTCCATTCCATTTTTGGAGCACATCGCCAGTCGTGGCATCAATAAAGTAGAAAGGGCGCTCTGGCATTGAGGACGCGATAAAGAAATCGACCAGATACACCACTTGGGCGACTTGGTTCTCATCCAATCTCACCATTAGTTTCGCGTTTTTGTTTTCAATCGACTTTTTGCCGACAGTAAACGTGCGGTGAGAGGATATCGCAGCTTCAATCGCTTGTTCTCGATTCAGTTTTGGCGCGATGCTGGATAGGTCACCACTGATCCCCTGTGCCATGGAGCCGAACACCTGAGTGGGTTGGTTCTTGGAAAGGGTAGCCACGACCGAAGTATCAAAGACGGGTAAACCTAAGTGAGTTTGTTGATAGCGGACTTTGGTTTTTCCATTGGGTAATACCACCCGTTTAACTTCAGAAAAACCTAATTCAAGTGGAGCAACACTCTTCGACTGAGCGACGAGGCTTTGTTGTAGTAATGCATCATTATCGACTCTGACCATTTCTGCAGCGTGTGTATTAAAGCCAAAAGATGTACCTAGAATAGCTGCTAATTTCCAGCTTAGTTGACGTTGTTGGTTCATTTTTCGTTCCTGATTTTAATATAAACTCCTTCTTCCCAACGACTTTATAGGAAGTCTATATGCAACACGCTAATGCCATGTGTTGCGAATCAAGATTGGAAGAGCATTTGGAATTATGACAAGTTTATCAGGGAGATTTATTTTTAGAGTATGTAATTCAAAGTTTACAAAAAAGCTTATTGATCAAATTGTTTTTATAAAATCTAATTTTATTATTTATCGTAAACGTATGAAGGGGCGAGAGTTATTAAAACCCGCTTTGTTTTAATTTATAGAATGAATTTCTCTAAGTTAATTTCGATATTTTTCAGTTTTTATCTTAATTACAAATGAGTAAATAACTGGATTTTTTGAAGTGGAAATATTGTCTTTATTATCAATAGTAAATTTGTTTTAACAATACTCTCCAGATAAATTATCAAGTTTTCTTCATTTAGTTTTTTTAGATAGAAAAATCCTTACATTTCCTTGTTCAATCACAAATCAAGAGTGATAAGTCATTGTTATAAATGGAGTAAGTCGCTTAAGATAGGCAGCATGGGAAACTAGATAGAAAAACGCTGTATTTAAATACAGAAATTCTCTGTCTAATAGCTGTTATGTATCGTAATAAAATAAGAAGGTAGTCAATGGCTAGACCAATTATAGAAAATATTAAGACTTGGCCTCGTAACTTGAGTACAGCTCAAGGTGGAGGTTTATCTACATCACAGTATGGTGGTATGTCGACCTCACAATATGGTGGCATGTCAACATCTCAATACGGTGGAATGTCCACGTCACAGTATGGTGGTATGTCGACGTCACAATACGGTGGTTTGTCTACATCTCAATATGGCGGCTTATCTACGGCTCAATACGGTGGCTTATCAACAGCTCAGTATGGTGGGCTGTCAACTGCTCAATATGGCGGCTTATCTACAGCTCAAGGTGGAGGCATGTCAACATCTTCTAGTAACGTTTATAAAAGTAATATTCCACCGTGGCCTGTGTTTGTACGTGAGTTAGAGGCAAGGGGCTATCAGTCTCAAGCTGATTTAATTCGGCAACATTTACCTGAACATTTATGGCCTGAGAATTTCTTCAATAGCTAAATATAATAGCAAAAGCGCTCACTAAGATAGCGGTGGCCAGATACATAACAAATTGCTTAACAGGGACTCGGCTTTGTTGCGTAATTCAATGGAACT
>NZ_AJZD02000148.1 GCF_000272105.2 Vibrio splendidus 12E03 | reverse complement strand
ATACGACCTCAGGTCGCACGGACAATTCTGAGTTACGAACCATCAGACACGCTGAACTTTCACATGACTTCTAGTATCGTAACTCTACGGGCAGCAATTATGCAGAAGTCCAAAAAGTGTCGAGGTAGTTTGGGTCGATATTGCCTTGAGGGGTACAGAGCCCATATGCCAATTGTTTGATTTTAAAGTCTTCCAATAAGACAGTCAAAGTCCCAGTTTGTATTTCGTTGACAATAAAGGGCAATGCTAAACATGATATACCTTTGCCATTAATCACGGCATTGAGAAGTATGGAACTATCATTTACAGAGTAGTTACTTGTGACCGTCACACATTAACGGGCTGAGCGTATTTAGAGCCGACTTTAGGAACAAACAACCAATCATGGCCTATTCGCTTGTGGATTAAGCCATTGTGATCGAGTAAGTCTTCGGGGATAAAGGATCGACATGTTCTGCTAGATATTGAGGGGAGGCGCAACCCACCTATAGGCTATTGTAAGTTTCGAATGCGGACAGGAATCTCTTGTCCCACCACTCTCTACCCCCCAAGTTCTACCAAGGATTGTCTTTGAAATACTCATGCAAATAATCAATTAATGCTCTTACGGTTGGAGATTGATGTTTTCTTGAAGAATAGAGCGCATATATTGTCAGATCGGCGGGTTTCCAGTCTGATAGGACTGGCTGTAATGTGCCGCTCTCGATGTATTGATTAGCTAAGTAGGTTGGTTGAATGGCGACACCTCCACCAATAAGTGCTGCATGGAGTAATGTCGTAGCCTCGTTAGCGGTTAGTTTACATTCAACATCTATTGATTTTTGTTGAGTATCATTCGTGAGGTGCCATACGTGTCGCTGAAAGTTTTTATACCCCAGACAGCTATGCATACTCAGCTGCTCTGGCTCCGAGAGGTCTTTCCTGCTTGCTAAATATGCAGGTGAAGCAACTAGTACCGATTCGCAAATGGCTATCGGTTTACCAATCAAAGATGGTTCCGGATTAGAAGCAATTCTAAGCGCAAGATCAATTTGTTTTTCTGTCAGGTCAGCGACTGAATCCTGTAGGTCGATATCGACATGGACTTTGGGATGTATAGTCATGAAATTCAAAAGCGCAGGGACAAGCTGCGAAAACCCGAATGACATACTTGTCGCAACTCGTACTATCCCAGTCAGCTCTTCACTATTATCACTTAAAGCGACTAACCCGTTCGCTTGCTCAAGCCAAACCTCAACTTCCTTTAAACACCGCTCTCCGGTCGTTGTGAGCGTTACCTTTCGGGTTGTTCGGTGTAGTAAACGGGCGTTTAACCACTTCTCCATAGCTTCAACATAACGTGTCACCATAGGGCGAGACATCTCAAGTCTGTCAGCCGTAGCGGTAAAACTGCCTGATTGAGCAATATCAACAAATACTTTTGCAGCGGTTAATTTATCCATTTATTTGCTCGAATTAAGAAATAATGATGTTTGATTTTGTATGTTTTTCAGATCATGTCAATCATTTATGATTTATCACATCAAAACAAGCCATATAATTTACGGAGCAAGTCATGAAAAGAATCAGCCTATTAGCCGCATCCATCTTAGTCGCAGGTAGCGCCTTTGCCACAGAGCAAACGACACTGACTTTTGATGTTTATAACGCAGACGAAAACAGCTTCCACGCAAACTCAACATTGATTGTTGGAGAGAGTGAGGTAATGCTGATAGATACTGGCTTTACTAAAGCAGATGCTCTACGAATTGCAGCAAAAATACAGGATACGGGTAAAGAATTAAAAACTATTTTCATTAGTCAGGCCGACCCTGACTTCTATTTTGGCGCTGAAGTATTACACACCTTGTTTCCCGATGCAGATATTGTGACAACGCCTGCGGTAAAGGAAGTCATAGAAAAGAAACTGCCTTCCAAACTCAAGGTGTGGAGTCCTAGAATGGGCAGCAATGCACCTGTTACGCCTTATATTCCTAAAGCAATAGAGGCGACAAGTCTTATTTTGGAAGGACACAAGATTGAGATAAAAGGTACGGATGGCATTTTACCGCACCGCCCATACTTATGGATTCCTTCAAGTAAAACAATATTAGGTAACATAGCAATATTTGGAAATTTGCATCTTTGGACTGCAGATACGCAAACCGAGCAGAGTCAAAATGCATGGAGTGAGCAACTTAAGGAGATGCAAGCTTTACAACCGGAAACGGTTATTCCGGGACATATGAAATCGGGAACTGCGTTAAACGTTGAATCCATTAACTACTCTTTGCAGTATCTTGAAGATTTCAGTGAGTCAAAAAAGAACAGTAAAAATAGCGAACAACTCATTGAAAAAATGTCTGAGAAATACAAAGACTCGAAGTTACCTATTGCTTTAAGCATTGGTGCGAAAGTTCATATGGGAGAGATGACATGGTAACTATTCACTACTTCTATGATCCGATGTGTGGGTGGTGCTATGGCGCGACTCCATTGGTAGAATCAATTGCAAGCAGCAGTAAGTATCATCTAGTAATGCACTCCGGAGGGATGCTTCCAGCAAAATTGATAGCACCATCGTTTCGTCAGCATATTTTAAATAGTGACCGACGAATTAGTGAACAGACCAATGCTCAGTTCGGACAGGATTATATCGAACGTGTAGCAGATAATGAGCAACTTGTTCTGGACTCTTATCTTCCTACTCGGGCAATTCTTGTTGGAGAATCTTTAGGGCTTGATCCATTTGACATGTTAAAAGCAATACAAAAAGCACATTACATTGAAGGTAAAGCTGTCAATACTCTTAGCAGTTTGGAAGAGTTGGCTGTTCAATTAGGGCTTGACCAACAGTTATGGCGAGAGAAAATGCAAACAGGGGAACCCTTAGAAGACGCCGCAATCGATATTAGCCATCAAATGATGACCCGATTGGGCGTTCAGGGTTACCCAACACTTATGATTGAAGACAATGGGGAATTTAAGAGGTTGCCTCATACCGAGTTTTATGGCCGAACAGAGCAATGGAAAACACTATTAGAAATTTAACTAAACGCGACCTTGCGTTAACAGATAGTGTATAAAGCCCCACTCATAATGTTCGTGACGCAAATGAAATTGCGGCGCGAACTTCTTTCAACCAAATGATTATGCACCTTAAGTATTTTTTGTAAATGCCACATATGATAGCTTCTGGGAGTTTCCGTTCACCACCAAGGGTAGCCTGAAATAATAAACTTGAAACAAAACTAGTGATGAAGTCTATCGGTGGTGTATTACTCAAACACTTAAATGGGCAAAAATGAGTTATGTCACTACTCATTTTTGCCTTTTTCATTAGCATTAAAACTCAATCTATCGACCGTATTGCTCAATAATAAAGTGCTCAAAATCATCACACATTTGGTCATTCGACTTTGCATTATTCGCTAATTCAGTTGCTCCATCAACGATCGATACCTTCGCATTCAAATCCGCGACTGGTGCACGTTCTCTTGTCGACAGCTGTTTGATTTTTCTCTCCTCAATCGCCCAAGCTTCTTCTGGCGATAAGTTGCACTCGTCAGCGAGGTATTTTGCATTAAAACCTTCGCCAGTGAGGCTTTGGATTGTCCCATTATGATTCACGCTATTGCCTTGGTGCCAATAGTGCTTAGCTAACAAAGGGCCGATCTCTGGGTTATCCGTTAGGTAGCCAAACTTATCAGTGAAATATGCACGAGTTTGATACACCGCCATATGAGCCAGCAGGTAACCTTGATACGCGCAAGAGGCTTCATCCGACAATAGATGCGGGATTGCCATTAATGGGCGAGGGCTACAAGCTAATCCAAGAATCGTTTCCTCACTGCTACGAGCAAGAGCAGTGATCTTTTCCGGTGTCAGATCTTCATCCGCCAATTCGTAAAGTGCTCGCTCGAAATATGGAACCACTAAAATGCTGCGTTCTTGATAAGCTCTGAAGGGTTGTTTGTTATCGATGATTGCTTTGATTAACTCGTCAGGTACTGCTTGGCCATCTGCATTTAGCGCGTATTGTTTGAGCCAATCGGCGTCATTCAACAAGCTGTCACAGAACATGGATTGAGTTTCGGCATAAGCCATTGAGGTTGGTGCAAACTCTTGAGAGAAACACGGTGCGTTCATTTTTACGTTAGCAAAATGTGCTGCATGACCACCCTCGTGAAATAGTGTATTGATGCCATCATAGCCGCTGCCAACTTGATCGGGCTTTGCGTTGCTCGTGAAGTTAACTTGAGCCGCTACCCACGTGTCTTGATCGTAGAAAGAAGGGATAGGGCCATGGCAGAAGCCATTAGGGTACTTACCTTTGCGATCAAGCAGATCCAATTTTAATGTCGCTTGAGAGTATTCGATGTTTAGGCGACCAAAAGATTCGATCCAGCGTCGAAGTGACTTTGAGAATGGAACATAAGGATCAAGATCATTCATAACGTCACCTGCAAAAGAGTAGGTAAAGTTATGGGCTTGAAGTGCATTCTCGCCTTTCTGCTCAGCCAAATTGGTTAGACTTTGCTGATGGCTATCGCGTGTACGTGCTTCGAAGTCGTCAAGAATCGTAAACAGCTGCTCTGTCGTCATCTGTTCGGTTTTAACCACCGAGTAATCAAAGAAGGTTTTAAAACCCAGTGATTGAGCAAATTGGTTACGTTTTTTGATCAGTTCAATGAAGCCGTTAGCCAGCAGCCACTGTTCTAAATCTAATAGTGCTTGATGTGCAGAAAGCCTAACTTGTTCATTACCATTACTTCTAACGGCTGAACCTAAAACGGACAGCGACCCTTCTGTTTCGTCGCCTGTTTCATTTACGTAAGTCATCACATGGTTTTGTTTTTTCTCAAACAGTTCAGCCTCAAACTTTATGAGTTCGGCTTTAAGCTTCTGTGACTGTTCAGACTCAATAGAGTGAGATCTAAAGGTCGCTAACCAACCATTCAAGCCTGTCTGTGTACTCTCTTTTTCTAGGGGATCTTGAATTTTATCGATAGCAGCTAGTTGAGTTTCGATAGCAGCAATCTGTTCGGCAGAGCTTAGAAATTCAGTCCACTGAGTCTGCGCGAGTGTCGAGCCATCGTGGTCGTCACTGATCCCCATATATGTATCCCAAAAGAAGTCTTCTTTCGCTTTATGAGTCGCAAGATACTTTTGATTCAATTGGTTGAGATAGTTCGTTGCAGTCATGACATTCCTTGAAATTTAACCAGTAATTTCAACATTATGACACATTCATTGAATGTATTTTGTGACGATAGATATAACTGAATGCAAGTCACAACCTGTCGGTTTACTTTACAGCGTATTAGTGATAATTAATTAACTGTTAATGATTTGTTGTTTGCTAGTATTAACTAAAGAGAGTGTGCTGATTTCTCCGGCTTTTTATTGAGTAAATTGATGTTCTCAAGGTCAGCGTTTTTGTAAGGAAGAGGTTTAGGATGGATCCTATTTTATATATCGAAGTTGGTGGTGTTGTTTGGCAAGTATTCCCTGATGGTACTTGGCTTCAATTACCTGCTGCGCAGCCAAAAGTTGAAGGCGTGCAAGTCGTCAGCATTGAACCTCAGAACTTACAAGAGGCTCAGCCCTTAACTGAATCACAAATAGCCGCAGTTGAACAACAGTTGGAAAAGGTGGTCATCGAACTCGTCAACAACATTGAAAGCGCACCTCAACAGCCTAACTCTGTAAATGACCAACCTAGTTCCAGTACTTCTTTTATTGCTTATGTTCGTTCCACCTTAGATGAAACGCTTGCAGAAGCGGGTTTTGATACGCGTCCTACAGAATATGCCGACGAAGATACAACCTCGAATGAGGGTAACCTTGATATTCTGTTACCTAGTGCACTCTTAACCGTTGATATTTTGGATGGTGGAGACGGTTACGAAAACCAGTTTGAAGTACCAGGTGTCACGATTACGGGCACGGCTGTGGATGTTCGAGACGGGCGTACCGTTGTTCTGACCATCACTGATGTTAACGGCAACACAGTAACCACCACAGCCATCACAAGTGATGAAACGTATGTCGTCAACGGTGTCGACCTCTCTTCATTGGAGGAGGGAGATCTCCAAGTCGACGCGGTCATTGCTGATGATTTTGGCAATAGTATTACTGCTAAGGATTCCACAATCAAAGACACGCTAGCCAATATTGAGGTTGACTTCGATGGCTTTGGTGATGAGTTTTACAATCAATTTGAAATATCAAATGGGGTGCTCGTTGGTACGATTGCCAATGTTGAAGATGGGCAAACCATCAACATTTCAATTACCGATAGCCAAGGTGCGGTACAAGAATACACAACGGAAGTATCCGGCGGAACTTGGACTCTGACTCTTCAAGACTACTCAAGTTTTGCAGAAGGTGAGCTGACCGTTGTTGCCAATACTATCGATATTGCAGGAAACCCTACAACAGCGACCGACACGATCGTGAAAGATACGCTAGCGAACATCACCGCTGCGGTTGATGATGGTGGCGACGGCGTCCTCAATAGCTTCGAAATTCAGTCTGCTAAATTCTTTGGTACGGTACAGAATGTAGAAGATGGTCAAACGGTCAATATTCGTATTTCTGACAGCACAACGAATGTCATTGTGTTGACGGCAACTGTGATTGATGGTGCTTGGTCAGTTGAAGGCGTGGATCTAACCAGTTTTTCCGATGGTGGCATTCAAATTGAGGCTGACACTGTTGATGTTGCCGGTAATCCTGCTTCAGCAGTAAATAGCGCAGGGCAAATTGTTATTGATACTGTTTCGCCTGTTATAGACATTGATACGCTAGACGGTTTTAGCATTTTGGCATTTCGTAGTGGCCAACTTACAACCATGCAGGGTACAACCAATGTTGCAGAAGGTTTACCGGTTTACATTGAAGTAAACGACGGGACTCAGACACTGGTGTTCGAGGGAGTTGTTGATTCCGCAGGTAACTGGGTGGTGGAGAATATTGATATATCTACCTTAAATTCTTCTGCGGAATGGACGATCGACGCAAAAGTTTTCAATACAGTCGGCAACGAAGCCATCGATGATATGCCGACGATTATTCTTCCTGAATCAGTTGTGTTTTCGGAAAATATCATCGGTATTTTTGGAGACGAAACACAAACTTCTGATATTAGGATCGATTTTGCGGACTTCTCGTTTAGCGCAGATCAAACTATAGCTGAGTCATTAACCTCTCAAAGCCTGTCGATCACTATCGCGGTATCGGCTGACAAGCAAAGCCTTATAGGAACCCGAAGCGATGGCCAAATTGTATTCGATGCTGCAATATCTGGCAGCAACGTAAATATCAATTTTTATAAGGCGATTGACCAAGAAGCAGGATTAGATTCAATTCAGACTGCGCTGGTTATTGAAGGTTTACAAACAGATGCGGACGGCACTACTGAGCTCGTCATCGGTCATCTACCTATAGTGATCAAAGACTCAGAACCACTCATTTTTGATGAGTCTTATGAAGTAATTGAAGGTGAGGTCACGTCAGGAAATGTACTGAATAATGATATCGATCTTGATACACAGCTGACAATAAAAAGTGTTGAAGTTGATGGGACGACACAAACAATATCCGGGAGTGCGCCAGTTTCTTTTACTTTGGATGAAGGTGTTTTGACCGTTTTTTCCAATGGTCATTGGACGTTCGTCGCCAACAGAAATTTGGATCACACCGTAGCTCAAAACATCACTTTCAACTATGTTGCAGGCGACAGCAGTAATGACTTCGGAAGTGGCACTGCGGTGATCGATATTTTTGATGGTGATGCAGGGTTAGTTGTTGATGGGACAACAACCAGCTCTGAAGGTGATGTGTCTGAAGGAATTCAAACGGTAGTCGGTCAGTTTACCGTTTCCGCTGGCTCAGATAATCCAGATCCTGCTTCTGTTGTATTTAATGCTAATACTCTGGTGCAGCTAGACGCCTTGGGCTTGACGACCGGAGATGAGAGGTTCCCTCTAACCTACACGTTAGCGAATGATGGTAAAACGATTACCGCACAAGCAAATGGTGAAACGATATTCACGCTAACGTTGAGTGCAGTCGCTAGTGGTATCGATGTTCTAGCAGATGTCACATTAGTGTTAGAGCAGCCTGTAAACCACCTGTTCAGCAATGACTCCATCACCCTGCCACTTATTATTGATGGAACGGATTTAGATGGTACTTCTTTAGAGCAAGGGCAATTCGATTGGTTCATTCAGGATGGAGCCGACCCAATATTAACTTCAACTAGCAATGCTGCTGTGGACGAGTCAGATCTTATTTACGGCAGTGTTTCAGATACTGGCACTTTCAACCTCAACGTCGGAAGTGACTTTGTTGAGTCTGTATTTTTTGATGTTGGAGATCAGCCGCAGTTGTTTAGTGGGGGCGTACAGATCATCTATGTAGTCTCTGCAGGCGGAAATGAACTTACTGGTTATGTTGGCTCTGAAAGTGCTGAAAATAAAGCGTTTACCTTGAGCTTCACCTCTCTGTCAGGTGAGGCCGATACTGATGTCACTTACACCTTTGAACTATTTAAGGGGCTCGACCAAACGAATGGAACCGATCAAATCCCTTTCGTCGTTACTGCAAGAGATGATGACAACGATGAAACCAAATTAAGCTTGAATGTGTCAGTGACGGATGGCGGCGAGCCGACGATTGGTTCAGGGACAGTTGAGCTCAGTGAAATTCCTGTTGCTGATAGCACTCCGTCTGGAGTAGGTTCAACAGCGAATGTGACTCTGGCTGTTACCGCGGGTAATGACCCGCTGGTTTTCTTAGGTTTGGATGTGACTACGGAGCAAGCTGTTCTTGATAGCGATGGTGTCGCGGTAACCAGCAATGGTGAAGTGCTGACTTGGCGTGATAACGGTAATGGAACCTTTGATGCAGTCCTTAGTAATGGCGATGCTGTCTTCAAAATCAAGTTACCGGATGATTTTAGCCTTGAAGCGAATGGCTCAACAAACGTAAATGTAGTTATTGAGCTCTATCAGTCCATTGATCATGGCTTAGGTTTAAAAGATACCGAACTGACCATTCCAGCTTCTATCGTCACTATTGACTCAGATGGTTCTCGAGATACGCAAGGATCCGACATCAAAATATACGACGGTAAGGACCCTGAATTCTCAATTGTAGGTAGTATATCTGTCGATGAAGACGGCCTCATTGGTGACAATGAACAAGCTGGTACTGAAGAACCGAGTCCATCGATATCAATTATCCAAGGCTCAGATGATATCGCATCAGTGTCAATTAATACCGCTGCTTTTGATGCGCTTGGCTATAGCAGTGGTGGGCGAGCCATATCTTTGCAAGAAGTGAATGCCGATGGTTGGTATTACGCTCAAGATTCGTCGGGTAACGATATCTTCCGAATTCGTTTTAACAACGATGGCACTACAGAGTTCAATCTTTATGCGCCGCTCGATCATGCAACGGGTGATGGTGAAAACAACCTAGCTGTGAATTTTGAATTGGTTGTCACTGATGTCGATGGTGATAGCTCTGATCCTGCTATCTATTCAGTCAACGTTACGGATGCGGTTCCTACTTCTCGAAGCGGTTCTATTGAAATGGTTGAGGGCGACGACCTCAACGGACAGTTCTTAACGGAAGAGTTTGCAGGGGCAGATGGTGCGGAAATCATTAGCTTCACCTATCGAAATGTCACGTATACCTTTGATGATGTCGGTACTCCTATCACGATCAATCTTATCAACGACTATGATAGTGGATCTACTTATGGTCAGTTTACTCTTTCACCTGATGGTAGTTACCAACTAACCACGAATCCAAACGTATCGACAGATCCTACTAACCCTAAAATAATCGATGATATTGACTATTTGGTACGAGATGCAGATGGTGATGAAGTAATAAGTAACGCTGAGCTTGTGTTAGATGATAACGAAGGTTTTATTCGTTATGAAGATTCTGAAACCACAGAAGACAACGATGCGATTATCGTCGTGAGTGTGGCAACCGGAGATGTGGACCAAAGCGAAACGGTTACGGCTATCGAGTTCTCAGAAGATTCTTTGCAAGGCGGTAGCCTGTATTTAGATGGTGTATTGCTTCAAGTAGTTGATGGCAAGGTGACGCTTTCAGGCAGTCAGTTAAAGGCGATTGACAGTCAGTTTACCGGCCCGAATGGTCAGTTAACTTATCGACCTGCACTCCATGAATCGAATACGACCTCAACGGTTATTCTAGCGATCAACGCCATCATTAGTACTGACACCATTCCCAAAGAGTTGACCGCTGACGTTGCTATTTCTGTTTTACCCGTGGCAGATGCGCCGGATTGGTCAGATTCTGTATTTACTTATCAATCAGTGGAAGATGACGCAGACCCAATTAAGTTGGATATCACCGCTCAGTTGGTCGACCAAGATTCGTCAGAATCATTGTCATACACTATTAGTGGCATTCCAGATGGGCTGAATATCACCTTGAACGGAAATGCGGTTAAAGAGGGCAAAGAGTACACCCAAGCTCAAATCGATAAGATGGAAATCAGAGCCGATGAAAACCTTGCAGGTCGATTCGAGTTTGAGATTACCGCGATTGCAACCGAAGCGGGAAACACGTTCGCTGACCCCGATGATAAAACGGCCGATATTGTTAATACCGTAGTTGTCGAGATTTCACCGGATGCGGATACTCCAATTTTATCTGTCAAAGATTACAAAGGTCTGGAAGATGAAAGCATCTTCCTAAAGAACGTAATCAATGGTGCGTTGACTGATACTGACGGTTCTGAATCGTTAAGTTACCAAATTGAAGTACAAGACGGTTGGGTAATTCAAGGTGGATTGTTTGACTTAATTGGCCCTAATACTTATCTCGTTTCTACTGAAGCGATAGAGAATGGCACCGCTTATCTAATACCAAAAGAAGACATCAGTTCCTTTACGGAAGACCTATTTATTAACGTGACTGCCGTTTCTTATGAATCGACAGTTGACTCGTTAGACCCTGTTAATGTGACCGCACTTAGCGATACCAAAACCATCAACATTTTCCTGAAGGGTGTCGTCGATGAGCCGATCGTTGTCGATGGCGGTAATGCTCACTGGGAATATGACAGTGATACTAAAGTCATCAGCAACCAATCTGTTCTCAATGAAGATGGTTTGATTCGACTTGATTTTGTGGTTCAAACTTCTGATTACGACGTTTCAGAAGAAATTAATATACTCCTGACCAATATTCCTGATGGCATCTTGCTGGTGGATTCATTGGGTGAGCCAGTATCGCTGACGATCGCTTATGTTGATGATGTAACAGGGCCAGTATTCCAGGTTTCTAACGCCCAACTGAATGATTTGTATCTCAAGCCAATTCCGGATTTTAGTGGCGAGCTAGAGCTAACTGTTATTGCTATCTCGACAGAGCCTGATGGCGATTCGGGCGAGTTCCCGATGACGTTGAAAGTAGAGTTAGCGCCCGTTGTTGATCAAGAAGATGGTCAAACAGTTAGCACTCAAGGTATTGAAGACAGCCAAATTGGATTGAACCTAGAGCCATCTGTGAATCAAGATGTTGACGGTAGTGAGTCTTTAACGGGTTATGTGATTGACAGTCTTCCTGCTGATCTGGCTCTTTATTTTGATGGTAGCGTTATTGATGTACCGGTTTCAGGGTTAGATTTAGAAAGTTTATTAGACTCTACGACGCCAACACTGTCCGAGCTTTTAAGTAGCGGAAGACTGTCAGTCACCGCTACTGAAGATTTGAGCGGTACATTTTCGATCCCAATTACCTATGAAGTTACCGACACTTCGTCGACAGGCTCGACTGATGTAAAAGATATCTCGGGATCAATCAGTGTCACCGTCGATGCGAGGGTTGAGTCAGATACTCGTTTAGAAAGCTCTGGTCAGCTATACATCAGTGATGACGGCTCTCCAGTCAACGTGTCTGATGCCGTTACTTTTGTTGACGCTGATATGGATGGCTCAGAATACTTAGATTATATCTTGATCGATGTGCCTGATGGTTATTCGCTGATTATCGATCACCCGAACGGAGCCGCTCAAGATATTTCAGGAAACTGGATTATCTCTGCGAACGGTCTTACGAGTGACTCTATCCAAGAGTTGGCGCAAGAAATCTTGAGCGGTATGACGATCTCCAGCCCAAGCGATACACCCGTTTTAGATATTGTGGTTCGTGCTCGTGTGATTGATGGCGAAGATTCGAAGTATATTGATACTTCATTCCAAATTCAGATAACGGGTCATAGTGGTGGCGGGGGCTCTTGTGATCCTGTTGGACCACCAAGTCCAATCCAGCCAGACGAAGAAATCAAAACTCCAGAAGGTGAAGATATCGATTTAACGGGCTTGTTAAATACCGATGTTGCAAGTGACCCTGACAACGAAATTTCTTTCTATATTCCAGCAGATTCACTACCAGAAGGCGTCGAGATTTCAGGTGATGGTGTTATTGCGGAATATGACGCGGCTGGCGAAGTCGTCGGTTACTCAATTACTGCCGATGGTCTCTCGAAACTGACGTTAACCGGATTGGACGAAGACTTCGCTGGATGTATTGATTTCACGATAGAGACGATTGAAACGTCACCGTGTAATGGTGAAACCGTAACGACAGCTCAAACTATTAGTATTCAAGTCTTGCCTGTTGTGGATGACATCACCGTGGCCACGGATTCGACAACGATTCAAGAAGACATCGCCACGGATCTTAATCTTGAGCTTGTTCTTGGAGATAGCGTTGAAGATGGTCAGTTAATCACGGGTGAAGGCAATAGTGCTACTGGCAAGGAGACAGTTAACTCTCTGACCATCACAGTATCAAATGGTGTAACACTATCGGAGAGTCCTGCTGATACTGGCTTGTTGGTTGATAACGGCAATGGTACTTGGACGGTAACGGATCCTAGCCGCTTGAGTGATGTGTTGGTAACGCCACCTGAGCATTACAGTGGTGAAATTACCCTCACTGTGACAGCAAATATTACCGACAAAGCGGATTGTGTAACAGAAACGGATATGCAAGATAAAACGACTGTGGTGACTATCACCGTTGAGCCAGTCGCTGATGCGGCGAACTTGGTGACAGAGGATATTGTTGGCGACGAAGATAACTATATTTCATTGTCATCACTCAGCGCGGAGCTGATTGACCAAGATAGCTCTGAAAATATGTCCTTGGCATTGAAAGGAGTACCTGAAGGCGCGGTTGTTGCGATAAAGGTGGGCGACAGCTACGAATTAGTTCCTAACAATGGCGTCGATGGCGGTACCTTTGATGGTAACCCTACTTACGAGTGGCAGCTCGATCCAAGCCAGCTTGCCAACCTTGTAATTCTACCGCCGCGAGACTTTAGTG
>NZ_AJZD02000147.1 GCF_000272105.2 Vibrio splendidus 12E03 | reverse complement strand
CAATGGAAAACGCATCCTGAGACCATCATTAAAGACACGACGTGTCGAATATCGAACCGTGATGGTGAACGTTCACGCACCCCAAAGCACTGCACAAAGACGTTGCGATATACGGAGGTCTATCGCAATGGTCAACGCTTTGGAAACACACACTATTATTAAAGAGACTCAGTTATGTTTAACCCTATATTCATACCCAATATCAACTCTATCCATGAATGCTCTTTAAAAATGTTCACTGAGAGTATCACTGAATATATTGTACCAAGCGAGGTTAAAATCTATGCGTATCGAATAGGTGCCGGATGTCTCCACGTTTTGAAACTAGACGACCAGCTTGAGATTACGATTACCGATGGAGGAACTGACATTCCAGACAAAAGTAACTGTTT
>NZ_AJZD02000146.1 GCF_000272105.2 Vibrio splendidus 12E03 | reverse complement strand
AATACTAAACATTTGTAATACTGTGTTTACTGCATATCGCATGTAGTGGGCTATTTTATAGCGACAATCAGTTTATCTGGTTCACAAACCAATTTTATCTCATAGGGAATCGTCCCTATGGGCGCTTCTCCTGAGTAAGGAGACTATAATGGATAAAGAGATGGAAACCGTACAGATCCCTGCTGATAAGTTAGTCGATGCATTGCTTCATATGAAGCAATTTGAGCATCACTACGCGACTCAGGAATCGGTTGATAATCTTAAAGAATCAGTTCGAGAGTTAAAGTCTGATACTAATAAGCGTTTTGACCAGGTCGATAAACGCTTTGATAAGTTAGAAGGTAAGTTAGATCGCTTACAGTGGTTTATCTTAGCTTCCGTTCTTACTCTTTTTTTTAAAGAACAGATTTTTTCTTTGTTCATCTAAACTAACCTCAATATTCATAGCGGAACTACTCCGTGTCTATGCCAGTTTGTCTGGCTTAGGCCAAACGAATTAGCAATTTTAATTATTAATTCAATGTGGGGAAGACTATGAACACTTCATCAATTGCATGTGCTTTAGACTTTATATTTGAATCAAAACCATCAAAATTAACAACACATTATCACATGAAATTAGGGGCTTATATCTCCTTTGCGTATGATGATGTTTACATTTGGTGTTGTGTTAATGAAGCTTGGATAGAAAGTTCGATTGATATTCAAGATGCATTAACTTTTAACTTTGAGGAAATGACATCCAATGGCTTATCTTGTATCGGGAAATCCCTTTGCATTTGTGGCGGTGATGCTTTGATTAATTTGAGTCGTAGTGGCGTTTTTACTGCTGAATGTAAAAGTTGTAACTTTTCTGTTGAGTTGGCTGAAAATGACGCTTTAGCTTGTATAAAGTAAACTAACCTATCTGAATAGCGGATCACCGCTGCTAACGCCATTTCGTATGGCATTAGCCAGCGAATTAGGCGCACCCTAATGTGAGGTCTTCTATGCACCAATCAATTAAAAATGCCGATATAGAACACGTATTGAAAGACATGTATTTTGCGACCATATCGCAGACTTACATCAATTTCACTCGTGCCATCGACTTACTTTTCACTAGATACACAAGTAGT
>NZ_AJZD02000145.1 GCF_000272105.2 Vibrio splendidus 12E03 | reverse complement strand
ATGGCGTCCCCTGATTTTTCTAATTGCTGCTTAAGCGCATCCCCAAGCCTCACGGCGGGGGCGTCATGATAGGAGCGGATAAACGTCCCTCCCTCCTCTTCACTCACCCATTCATACGCGGCGGGGATCTGCTTTCGATGGCGTTTAAGCTGTTTTTTGTCGCGTAAAATCACGCGATGCGGTAACTGCATAATGCCTCCTTATTTCACTTTTCTAGGCGTGAGCAACACTAAGGTTTCCACCGACGTATCTTGACTGCCTGTCCCGCCCAATAAGTCAGACCAGAAGTTTTTGGTCTTCTCCGCCACTTTTGAGGTCTGCTTCACCGACGCGATCACATAGGTCTGCCCATAACGTAATTTATTGGCAAAGGTGATCTCCGATTTTTGCTTCGTTAAAAAGCCCAAATCGATGTTTTCCACGGTCTGAGTCTCTCGTGCTGTGATTTTTTGAAGCTGGCCGGAGAGGCGCAGCCACACATACTCAGGCTGCACATTCGCGGTCGCCATAAAGTCCACCCCTTCCACCTCTTCGCGGCGTGTCACACTGGCTGAGACCACGCCCTCACTGCTTTCAGACGACGCCTCATAGATATAAGGCTCAAGCGTTTGCTGCGTGATGCGTGCCGGTTGATTGTTGAGCACCATGGCCGTGATAGGCGTTTGTGTTGAGACGCTGCCTTGCTTCTCTAGTACTTTGATGAGCGCTTCCGTGCCTGACCACTTGCCAGAGCCCTGAAAAGCCACGCCATACCCCGCTTGCTTGGACACGGTATTGGTGCCTGGTATAAAAAATTGCACCAGCCCGTCACCGGTATCTCGTACAATGTTCCAATCCACACCGCGCTCAGTCCCTAAGTTCGAGCGAAACTCAAGAACTTGCACATCGAGCACCACCTGTTTGGACAGTTCAGCCTGATAATGATCAATCAAGGTTTGCACGGCCAGCATTTGGTCTGGTGTCGCGGTTACCGTGATCGAACTTAA
>NZ_AJZD02000144.1 GCF_000272105.2 Vibrio splendidus 12E03 | reverse complement strand
CATCCAAAGCCTACGCTCAACCTGGATGAAGAATCACTGAGCTGAAAAAACCACTCACTTTTTGTCGTTACCTTCTGGCAATGCAGCTAACCTATCTTCAACCGCAAACACATAGGGGCTTAAAAACAACGTAAACTGAATGTTTTCGCATAACTCTCCTGATATGTGAATATCGTGAAGCCCCACGAGATACCAACCTTCTTCTTTAT
>NZ_AJZD02000143.1 GCF_000272105.2 Vibrio splendidus 12E03 | reverse complement strand
ACCTCGGTTCGACTCCGGGAGGCGCCTCCACTATTCAAAGTAGAAAGGCCAGCAGAAATGCTGGCCTTTTTGCTATCTGAGATTTCACTTCTACGCATTACATCCAAAATTCTTATCTTTGCTCTCTGTTCACTAACATCTCTAGGGACATAGTGCTTATGTGATCACTTTCTTTGTCAGTTTTCCCTTCAGGAGATCTATCATTTGCTATACAGCAAACAAGATCTGTTAACTAATTGTGGTGTTCGCGAGTGGAATTTAAGAGGAGTGGAAAAGGGCGCCTGTCCTTTGGGTCATTAAGTTCTTCATATTTATACATAGTTGCTCATGAACCTGTAACGCTTTCATGGGTTATTACAGTTCTTATGACTATAAATGAAAATGATTGTCATTTACTTACGTTGTTGCTAACCTATTATGAAACTTTACAACATCCTCTCTAGTGCAAGAAAGTGTATATAAAACCCCGCTAAACCCCATTAAACCTACGGTTATTCGTTTGCTTAGCCTGATAATTAAGCAGATCTACCTCTTTTGTTCTACCCCTTTAGGGTAGTTTGTTTTCGTAATTGATTTACATCATATTTTCATTTTCTTTCATAATTCATTATTCGCTCAGTTAAGAAATATATAACCTTCAGGAATTCTTATGAGCAAGATGAAGCTAGTCGTAATCGGTAACGGGATGGTCGGCCATCGCTATATCGAAGATTTAGTCGAGAAGACAGATGTTACAAACATGGACATCACTGTGTTCTGCGAAGAACCACGAGTAGCATATGACCGTGTGCACCTTTCTTCTTACTTTTCACACCACACTGCAGACGAACTTTCTTTAGTTAAAGAAGGCTTCTACGAGAAACACGGCATCAACATGCTGATCGGTGAACGTGCAATCAACGTTAACCGTGAAAAGAAAACAGTTTACTCAAGCACTGGTCGTGAAATTCAATACGACAAACTTGTTCTTGCTACTGGCTCTTTCCCATTCGTACCACCAATTAAAGGCAACGAAGGTAAAGACTGTTTCGTTTATCGCACTATCGAAGATCTGAAAGCGATTGAAGCTACGGCTAAAAACTCTAAGTCTGGTGTGGTTGTGGGTGGTGGTCTACTTGGTCTTGAAGCGGCAGGCGCACTAAAAGCACTTGGCGTGACAACACACGTTGTTGAGTTTGCCCCTAAATTAATGGCTGAGCAGCTTGACCAGGCGGGTGGTAACCAACTTCGTCAAAAAATCGAACGTATGGGCGTAAACGTACATACAAGTAAGAACACGCTTGAGATTGCTCCTGAAGGCACTGAAGCTCGTAACGTAATGCGTTTTGCCGACGGTACAGAGCTAGAAACTGATTTCATCGTATTCTCTGCTGGTATTCGCCCACAAGACAAACTTGCTCGTCAAATGGGTCTAGGTATTGCACCTCGCGGTGGTATCGAGATTAACGATCACTGTCAAACGACAGACAAAGATATTTACGCTATCGGTGAGTGTGCGTCTTGGAACCAAACGTTCTACGGCCTTGTTGCTCCTGGTTATAAGATGGCGACCGTTGCTGTTGACCACGTTGTTGGTAACGAAAGCACATTTGAAGGTGCTGACATGTCTGCGAAGCTGAAGCTTTTAGGCGTGAAAGTAGGCTCTATCGGTGATGCAAATGGTCGTACTCCTGGTTGTAAGAGCTACGTTTACCAAAATGATGAGTCAGAAGTCTACAAGCGTATCATCGTTTCTGAAGACAACAAGAAGCTTCTTGGTGCAGTAATGGTTGGTGATACGTCTGATTACGGCGATCTTCTACAGCTAATGCTGAACGAAATCGACCTTCCAGAACATCCAGATGCATTGATTCTTCCTGCACACGCTGGTGCTGAAAAACCAACACTTGGCGCAGACTCTCTTCCTGAATCTGCAGTTATTTGTTCTTGTTTTGATGTAACGAAAGGCAAGATTGCTCAAGCAGTCGCTGAAGGTCATCATACAATTGGCGATATCAAGGCAGTAACAGGTGCTGGCACTGGTTGTGGTGGCTGTATTCCACTTGTGACTTCAGTATTAAACGCAGAGCTTGCTAAAGCCGGTGTTGAAGTGAAGAACGACGTTTGTGAGCACTTTGCTTACTCTCGCCAAGAGCTTTTCCACTTAATTCGTATCGAAGAAATCAAAACGTTCGACGAGTTGCTAGAGAAATACGGTAAAGGCTACGGCTGTGAAGTATGTAAGCCTCTAGCGGGTTCTATCCTTGCTTCTTGCTGGGGTGAACACATCCTTAAGCCTGAGCTAGTGAAGCTGCACGATACCAACGATAACTTCCTAGGTAACATGCAAAAAGACGGTACTTACTCTGTAATCCCTCGTATGGCGGGTGGTGAAGTAACACCTCAAGCACTAAGCGTTCTTGCTGATGTTGCTGCAGAATACAACCTGTACACCAAGATCACGGGTGCACAACGTATCGGTCTGTTCGGTGCTCAGAAAGATGACTTACCAGCTATTTGGAAGAAGTTAATCGCTGCGGGTTACGAAACGGGTCAAGCTTACGCAAAAGCACTTCGTATGGCTAAGACATGTGTTGGTTCTACTTGGTGTCGTTACGGCGTTCAAGATTCAGTTGGTCTAGGCGTGATGATCGAGAACCGTTACAAAGGCATCCGTACTCCTCATAAGATGAAGTTTGGTGTGTCTGGTTGTACTCGTGAGTGTGCTGAAGCTCAAGGTAAAGATTTAGGTATCATCGCGACTGACGCGGGCTGGAACATGTATGTGTGTGGTAACGGTGGTATGAAACCTCGTCACGCAGACTTGCTTGCAAGCGACTTAGACCAAGAAACGCTAATCAAGTACATCGACCGTTTCATGATGTTCTATATTCGCACGGCTGCTCCACTACAACGTACTTCGGTATGGATGGACAACCTAGAAGGTGGTGTTGATTACTTACGTGAAGTGATTGTAGACAACAAGCTTGGTATCAATGACCAACTTGAAACGGACATTGCTGGCCTAGTTGATAACTTCGCTTGTGAATGGACAGATACAATCAACGACGAAGCTCAACTTAAGCGCTTTGCACACTTCATCAATGCTGATGACCGTGATGATAACGTTGTGTTTGTTGAAGATGGTCGTGAACAACACCGTCCAGCAACATTCACCGAGAAACACCCTGAAGCCATTACTTCAAAGCATCAGGGCGACATCATTCACGTAGAATCTGTTTAAGGGGAGACGACATCATGGCATTTACCAAAGTTTGTAAGATCGAAGACATTATCCCAGGTACAGGTGTTTGTGCGTTGGTTGGTGGTGAGCAAGTGGCTATCTTTCGCCCAACTAAGGCTGAAGAAGTATTCGCGATTAGCAACACAGACCCATACTTCCAATCTAACGTGTTATCACGTGGTTTGATTGTTGAGCACAAAGAAGAGCTTTGGGTGGCAAGCCCACTTAAGAAGCAACGCTTTAACCTAGCAACAGGTGTGTGCATGGAAGACGAGAACTTCAACGTGAAAGCGTATAAAGCTCGTGTTGCCAAAGGCGCTGTAGAAATCTCTGCTTAATCTTCGGATGCATAAGATTTGATAGTTCAAGGGTTCTAGTTCTCGATATTGCCTTAACTCGGCAACTAGAGCCTTTTCCTATCCAATTTTAACTTTTAATTTTACTTTTTTAAGGACAACCTTATGTCTCCTGATTACAAACCAGCTGAATTCGTTCAAACGATGATCGATGTGGGTGAAGCGAAAACGAAAACAAGTACTCGCGACCTTCTGATTCGAAGCACTATGGCTGGTATCATCCTTTCTCTAGCGGTTGTTGTTGCTATTACAGCAATGGTACAAACCGGTATTGGCCTTGTTGGCGCACTTGTGTTCCCAGTTGGCTTTGTCATTCTAAGTGTAATGGGTTATGACCTAGTAACTGGCGTTTTCGGCCTTGCACCTTTAGCGAAATTCGACAACCGCCCAGGTATCACTTGGGGCCGTATCCTACGTTGTTGGGGTATTGTTGGTCTTGGTAACCTTATCGGTTCTTTGATTGTTGCTTTCCTAGTGGCTGTTTCTTTAACAGGTAACTTCTCTCTAGAACCAAACGCTGTTGCTCAAAAGTTCATTGCTGTTTCTACGGGTCGTAGCCTAGGTTTTGAAAACATGGGTATGGACGGATGGATCACGTGTTTCGTACGCGGCATCTTCTGTAACCTTATGGTATGTCTTGGTGTGATTGGTAACATGACTGCTTGCACAGTGTCAGGCCGTGTAGCAATGATGTGGTTCCCAATCTTCATCTTCTTCGCACTCGTATTTGAGCACACAGTGGTAAACATGTTCCTATTCCCACTAGGTATGATTCTGGGCGCTGATTTCGGTATCGCGACATGGTTGAACTTCAACCTTATCCCAACAATCCTAGGTAACATCGTTGGTGGTCTACTAATGACGTGTGTTCCTCTATACCTAACTCACGCTAAAACAGCTCCTTCTCTAGGCGCTAAGTAATTCTGAATACGGTGAAACGTAATTTAGTATGAGATTGAAAGCCCCAACGAAATGTTTGGGGCTTTTTTAGTTCAAATACCTTAAGCATCACCAAGGTGTTGATTCTTATTGAGTAATACCAATCACAGTAAGTAAGTGATCAGAAATAGCGCAGGAAAAAGGCTTGAGAACAAGACAGAATTTTTCGATAAGTAGTTATTCTACAATCAAAAATTCTAACGAAGTTATCGAGCGTTTTAACAAGCTAGGATGAACAGTTATTTACTACGATTGGTATGAAATACCTGCAATAGATCGTTTTGTTATAATTACTTCTATCTTCGTTAGTATTTAAACTGAATATTTATATCAACACCTGATAGTCTAAGGGTTAAGGATTTGGATAAGTCATCATGAATACAGTGACTTATCACATAGATTGAAGCTTGAGATAAAACAAGCAAACCTTCGGAGCACAGCATGTCAGAAGTATCGTCATCGAATGTTAAAGAAGTAAACAAAGGATTTGTTTCATTGGTAGGTGCAGGTCCAGGCGACCCAGACTTACTTACACTAAAAGCAGCACGAGTGATTCAACAAGCAGACGTGTTGGTATATGACCGCTTGGTATCAAAAGATATCTTAGCGATGGCTAACCCAGAAGCAGAAATGCTGTATGTGGGTAAAAAGCTCGATCATCACTGTGTACCTCAAGATCAGATCAACCAATTATTGGTCACTAAAGCCCAAGAGAACAAGCACGTAGTACGCCTAAAAGGTGGTGACTCGTTTATCTTTGGCCGTGGTGGTGAAGAGTGTGAAACGTTAGCTGAGAATGACGTGAGATTTGAAGTCATTCCGGGCATCACAGCAGCTGCAGGCGCAACGGCTTATGCGGGGATTCCGTTGACGCACCGTGATCATGCACAAAGCGTGCAGTTTATTACCGGCCACTTGAAGAAAGATGGCGAAGATATTGACTGGCAATCTCTTGCTCAGCACAACCATACCATCGTGTTTTACATGGGCTTGAAAGAGAGTCCAAACATTCAGAAAAACTTACTGGATAACGGTATGCGAGCGGACATGCCGGTTGCGATCATCGAAAACGGTACTCGCCAAGACCAAAAGGTGTTTAGAGGTGGGTTACGTGATTTGGCTGACCTTGCTAGTGTCGCAAAGAGCCCTGCATTGATTGTTGTAGGCAGCGTGGCTCAGCTCCATGAAAAACTGGCTTGGTTTAACAAGCAAGCTTAATCGTTTGACCTTCTAGTTGGCTCTCTAAGCCACTACTGAGCTCAGCAAGAATCAAATACTGCAGCGGCTGCCTTGTCGCTGCATTTCTTGTTGGCGCATCGGCATTTCGTCAATGATATTGGTGATCTGTTTCCAATCTGTTTTGCCACTCCACCGGTGCTTCTCTTTTCCGTCTTTGCCAATCAAAACAGCGGTGTGTGATCCTTTCGGGATTTCATAAATGCTAGTGACAGCCTCTAAGTTAAACTCTTCTTCTAGCCAAGTCGGGACTGTATAACCACTCTCTGCAATAACCATAATGACGACGTCTCGCTCGTCTAATTGACAGTTATTGAGCAACACTTCATTGAGAAACTCTTTAACGACTGAATCTTCCTTTGGAGCGAAATAAATCACACTGCGGTGCGGCAAAGGCTTTGAGTGAGAATAGGCGGGGTAGGCGAGTACTGAATTGATGGTTAAGCTCATGATTAATACCGTACTGATGGTCAGTAGTTTAAGCAAACTAAACCAGACACCAGAGTTTGATGGTTGATTTAAAGTTTGCATCGCTTTGGTTGTGTCGATGCTTACGTTCGATTTGTGTGTTTGTCGGTGCAGCATTGCCAACCTCCCTTTAAAAGTTCTAAGCCTCAGTACGATTTGAATGCTACGTAAAGAAGAAGGTGAAGATCAGACCCACCTAAGAAACGTTCAAAACAAATCCACTTACAATAAGCATAGTTAGGATTACGTTAAAGACACTTAGCTTTACGCTAAAGATATTAGGTTTACGTTAACGATATCTGGCAGGTTCATTTTTATTGAGTAAAGCGACTCGCATTTTACAATTGAATAGAATAGGGTATACGGAAAATCTAAAGGTATGAATTTATGGAAAACATAGCAATATTGGTCGACGTTCAGAACGTTTACTACACGACGCGCGATAAATATCGTTCTAACTTCGACTATAACCAGTTTTGGTATGTTGCCACGGAAGGGCGTAACGTTGTTGCCGCTAATGCTTACGCAATCTCTAGCCAAGATCCTAAACAGCGCCAATTTCACCATATCCTTCGTGGTGTGGGTTTTAATGTGAAATTAAAGCCGTTTATTCAGCGTCGAGATGGCAGTGCAAAAGGCGATTGGGATGTGGGTATTGCGTTAGACGCGATAGAACTTGCTGAGACGGTTGATACGATTGTTTTGGTGTCAGGAGACGGTGATTTCGAAATTCTTGTAGAGCGAATCAAAGAGCGCTTTGGCAAGCCTGTTGAAGTGTATGGTGTTCCGGGGTTAACTGCTCAAAATCTTATCGATTCTGCCTCAAAATTTGTACCGATTGAAAAAGATTTTCTTCTATAGAGGAAATCGGGCACTTTATAATTGAAATCAATAATAACGATAATTAGAATGCAAACAGTTCTTATTTATCGGTGTGTGTAATGTCTCGCGTTTTAGTTGTTGATGATGATATTCAGTTGTGTGAATTACTGGGTGAAGTGTTAGAAAATGAGGGGTATCACGTTGATACTGTTCATTGCGGTGAATCCGCGCTTGAGTTTATTCAAACTCATCCTGTCGATTTGGTTCTACTCGATGTAATGCTTCCTAACTTAAGCGGCATTCAAGTAGCAAGACGCATTTGTCAGCGTTTTGCTACTCCTATTCTTATGCTAACCGCACTTAACGACGATGCCTCAATGCTCGATGGCTACCAAGCAGGCGCCGACCAGTACATCGCTAAACCTTTCAATGTTCCAGAACTCTTAACCCGTATTAAGGTGATCTTGCGCCGAGTGGGTTTTGAACGCCAAAGACAATCTTTAGCTTCGTCTAATCACGGCTTGTGTGAACAACTCTCTCGTTTGCCATTAACTGGCACTGAAAAAGACTTGCTTGATTATTTGGTCAAAAATGACGGTATTGTCGTCTCAAAATCTGATCTGCAAATCCATGTACTCAAGAAAGAACTGTGTCCTTTCGATCGTAATTTAGATATGCATATCAGCAATATACGTAGAAAGCTCGTTCAGGCCGGTTTGTCTAAACAACATATAAAAACCGTTCGTGGTAAAGGTTACAGTTACCTAGAGTCGGTCGGAGCATGAGTAAAAAACTGCTGCGATGCCCTGATTTTATTACTAAACGTAAAGACGGACTCACTTTCCAATTGTTCAGTTACCTGACCGTCATTTTGGTGAGTATTTTGATCCTGCAAGGTGTTGCTGAAAGAGCCTTGATGAAAGCGCTGCTTAAAGTGCCAGAATCGGTAAAAGCGGAAATGCTCGACCTTGCTTACCAAGCGAATGTGTTGATTGAAGAAGGGGACATGGATGAACTCGCGGACTGGGGTAATGCTCAGCAGTATTATCTGTTCGTCATCGACAAAGACAATCGCCCGATCACACATCGTCACATGCATCCACATTTTGAATTTAAGCTCAAATACTTAAGAACGTTAGATCACCAACTTAGTGATCGTGTGAGTAAGCCCATCTTCGGTCTACCACTGGATAACGGTAAAACACTGGTTATCCAACTACCGCACCAATTTCATCCCGCTAAATCTTTTGCGCCATACTCCTATATGCTTAAAGCATTGATTGCATTGGTCGTATTGTCTCTGTTCTCGATTATCATGGCCAAAAGCCTTCAGCAACCGTTGGATAGATTGAGAGAAGCGAGCCGCAGACTGGCTCAAGGTGACTTCACGGTCAGTGTGGTGTCGGAGTTGAACTCCACCACGCGTGAATTCAACGAGCTTGCACACGATTTTGATCATATGACCTTTGAAATTAAATCTCTGGCTGAAAAGCAGCGTCGATTGATTCGTGACGTATCACATGAGCTAAGAACACCATTAGCAAGGCAGAACCTCGCATTACACTTACTACGTAATAAGGTAGATGAGAAAAGCTTAGGATTACTTGAGCGGATGGAAAGCGAAACAGAAGAGATGAATAAGCTGGTGGGTGAGATACTCGAGTTCAGCCGCTTAGAAACCTCTCGCTATGACTCCAAGTTAAGCTTGATGCACCTTGAGCACTATTGTTCAATGTTGATCGCCCAGATGCAAAATGATTTGAAACCGAATCAAACTTTAATTGGATCCCTAGAGACACCGACATCAATGGTGAACGTTGATGAGAGGCTACTGCTTAGAGTCATTGGTAACTTGATCGGTAACGCAATTAAATACGCGGGTGAGAACGCTCATGTTGTCGTGACTACATATGAACAGGTCACAGATAAACGTTACAGTGTCATATCTGTGGAAGATGACGGTGACGGTATTCCTGATAACAAGATTGCAGGTATATTCGACCCGTTTACACGAATAGAATCAGCTCGAGATAAACAGTCTGGCGGTTACGGTCTAGGCCTTGCGATTGTTAAAGAAGCGATGGGTGTGATGAATGGGCATGTGACCGCTGAGAATAGAGAAGGTGGGGGACTAAAGGTGAACTTGATGTTCCCAATCGGTGATTAGCTCTCTCTATTGAGAAGAACGCAAAATAGATAATTGTCCCAACTCAGTTGTACTGACTTAAGCGATACCCAATAAAAAACGCCACTGCAGATGCAGTGGCGTTTTTCTTTATGCGCTTTGGTATGAGCTAGGCGTAGCCATTAATTACGCCTGAGCTTGAAGACAAGAGCATCAGATAAGCGAGACTATGCCTGTTGGCGAGCTAGCTTAACTTCTTCTTCTTTCTCACCTGCTGCAGGGTCGTTGAAACGAGACTCATCAAGAGCGCCTTCAGACTTAGCAACGATGATAGATACGGCACTATCACCTGTGATGTTTACAGCGGTACGGATCATGTCTAGAAGACGGTCAACACCCATGATTAGAGCGATACCTTCTAGCGGTAGGCCGACTTGGTTCAATACCATCGCTAGCATAACTAGACCAACACCAGGAACACCTGC
Source organism: Vibrio splendidus 12E03 (assembly GCF_000272105.2). GTDB lineage: Bacteria > Pseudomonadota > Gammaproteobacteria > Enterobacterales > Vibrionaceae > Vibrio > Vibrio splendidus_I. The sequence continues at coordinate 69,317 of NZ_AJZD02000143.1, read as the reverse complement.
AGTACCTACAGACGCTAATGTCGCTGTCAGGATAACCATTAGGTAATCGCCCATAGTAAGGTCGATGTTATATGCTTGTGCGATAAACGCAGTCGCAACACCTTGCATGATTGCAGTACCGTCCATGTTCACTGTTGCACCTAGTGGTACAGTGAACGAAGCGACTTTGTTGTCTACACCCATACGGTTTTTAGCCGTTTCCATGGTTACAGGAATCGTTGCGTTCGAAGATGCTGTTGAGAATGCAAACATGATTGCATCTTCCATCTTGCGTAGGAACGTAATAGGGCTAAGGCCAGTGAATCCTTTAAGCATCGCGCTGTAAGTCACCAAACCGTGTAGTAGAAGAGTACCTGCAAGCACTAAGAAGTACTCAGCTAGATTCCAAATTGCACCTAAACCAAGGCCAGAGAACAGTTTCGCCATCAAGAAGAACACACCGTAAGGAGCAAGGTTCATCAGTAGCGCAACAAGCTTCATGATGACTTCATTCAAATCAGAGAAAACTGCAGCGATACGTTCGCCAGGTTTACCAGCTGCACTGATAGCGATACCGAACAACACAGCAAACACGATAACTTGAAGTGTCTTACCCTCAGCCATTGCTTGAATAGGGTTGGTAGGGAACATGTCGATGATTACTTGACCCAAAGAAGGGGCATCAGCTGATTTGAATGAGCTAGCAGCAGTAAGGTCAGCACCAGCTCCAGGTTGGAACAGGTTACCGATAGTCAATGCTAGAGTGATAGCAACGGCTGTAGTACCGATATAAAGTGCAAGCGTTTTGCCACCCATACGGCCAAGAGTTGATAAGTCTTTAAGGGAACTTGTACCACACACTAGCGAAACGAAGACTAGAGGGACAACAAGCATTTTTAAACTGGCGACAAAAATTTGTCCGCCTACTTCAAAGAGTCCGTTAACGATGTAGTTGTTAACAAATCCACTTTCTGCAAAAAGGGATTGAATGGCAAATCCCGTTAATATACCTACGACCATACCAAGAATTACACGGCCAGTCAGAGACATAGGTTTTTTGGTATTCATTTAGAACACTCCTTATTATTTATAACTTTGATACCTTTTCAAAGTGAGCAGGAGATTAGCAGTCGGTTGATCAAATCGAAAAACAAAAAATGAGTTTGGAATTATAGATGTGATCAAAATCACTGATAATTGTGTAAATTAAACAAATTCAAATAAAATAATTCACTGTTGGTTAACATTTGTCGAGGGTTTTATACATAAAAATGCGGAATCAAAGCTAATAAATAAGAGAAGATAAATTTTTTATCGTTTTTGGCTTGTTAGATTGAGTGAGTAAATAACGCTGTTTCAAAATTTTTGATTGTCGAGATAAGGACAAGACAAGAATCACTTCTAAGTATCTGTATTAAAGCAGGTTCTGTTACATCGAATGAATAACGCTTACCAAGGCCTTTACAAAACTTTACGAATGCAAAGAATGTAAATTTAATGCAAATGGTAATAGTTATCACTTATATTCTCTCGCGAAAAGATTCAGTGGTACCGGCAACGGTTCAGCGAGCACATCAAATAATTAACCATAGTGCTCGTACAAAAAGAATAAAAGCGGAGTAAAGGACATGTTTTCAAAGAGCCCATTGGCTTTAGTGATCGGCGCAGTATTAGCTTCACCAGCAGTATTGGCAGAAACAGTAAAAACAGACGAGCACATGGTTGTTGAAGGTCGTGACTACGGTTACAAAGCCGACACGAACACAACAGCAATGCGCATGGAGGCGACTCAATTAGAGACTCCGGGACAAGTTTCAGTAATCGATGAGCAAATCATCGATGAACAGCGTGCTAGCACACTAGGTGAAGTTCTTAAGAACGACGCTTCTGTAGGTGCCGGTTCAAAATCAACGAACCGTGAGCGTTTCACTCTTCGTGGTTTTGATTTAGACAGTAGCTCTGGCTACTTACGTGACGGTGTTCAACATTGGTCACATTACCGTCAACCAGTTGAGCTATTAGAGCGTGTTGAAGTACTTAAAGGCCCTGCAGGTCTACTTTACGGTAAATCAGCGCCAGGTGGCCTTGTTAACATGGTTTCTAAGAAGCCTGCATACGAGACTCAAGTAAACGTAAGCCAAGATATCGGTTCTGATAGCTACACGCGTACTACCGCTGATGTAAGTGGTTCACTAAACGATGACCAAACCTTACGTGCTCGTCTTATTGTTTCGCAAGAAAACCAAGACTCTTACCGCACACGTTTTGATGGCACAGATGTAGAAACCGACCGTTTTGTTGGTGGTCTATTTGTTGATTACGATATTAACGAAGACATCATGTTGTCAGTTCATTACGACCGCACAATCGAAGAGGGCGATTTAGACAATGGTTCTAAAATCGACACTTCTACAGGCAAGGCTATCGACCCTAACACGGTTAATGATCAACGTTTCGCTCAAACAGATAACGACGTTGCTAACTACGGCGCTTCGATAACTGTTAATTTAAACGAAACTTGGTCTGTTAAAACAGGTATTAGCCGTCAGTTCTACGAGCGTCAGCGTACAGAATCGAACAATACTGTATACAGCGATAAAAACGGCGGTTACGGCTACAAAGTATCAGATCGTCACGACGAGTGGACGTTTGACACGGCTTACGTAGATTTTACTGGTGATTTCGATGCACTAGGTGTAAACCACCGACTACTTGTTGGTGTTAATGGCCTTCATTACGACTACGAACGTTTATACGACTCTGGTTACACTTGTGTTAATGCAACTGAAGCCGAAGCAGAAGCTGCATGTGGCAATGGTTTTGATATGCCTTCTAACGTTAGCTACAAGAACGACAATGAAGTATCTCACTCTGAAAGCCAACACTACGGTCTATATGTTCAAGACTTAGTAACACTTAACGACCAGTGGCAAGTTCTTGGTGGCGTTCGTTTCGCATACGACAAAACGACGAGCAGTTCTAATCAAGAAGAGAGCTACAACAACATTCTTCCAAAGTTTGGTGTAATTTACTCTCCGGCTTCAAATGGTTCAATTTACGCAGTTTACTCTGAAAGTTTCGAGCCTGTTGGTGAAATCACAGATCAAGATGACGTGAACTTTGGTCAGTCTCAAGATGCTAAGAAAGGCACACTTTACGAGCTAGGTTCTAAGTGGGAACTGTTTGATGAGCGTTTGTTTGTATCAGGAGCATTGTTCCAGATCACTCAATCGAACATGCAAGTGACAGAAGACCTAGACCCAGCAAGTAATAACGGCAAAGAAACACGTACAACTCAAGTTGGTGAACAAGTTCATACTGGTGTTGAATTGGCTGCAACTGGTTACGTGACGGAAGCATTCTCTGTAAGTGCATCTACAATGTTCCTAGATGCTGAGTACCAGAATGACCCTGCTCTAGAAGGCAAAACACCTGCTGATGTACCAGAATTTACTGCGAGCATTTGGTCTACTTACTCGTTCAATAACGGTACTGACGTAAACCTTGGTGTTTACCACGTAGGTGAGCGTTACACTGAAGATTCAAACACCTTCAAAAAAGACGCATACACTCGTGTAGATATGGGTATCGCACATACAATGAAGTATGACGAGAACCTAGATTTCGTCGCACGCTTCAATGTAGAGAACCTGTTTGATACTGACTACCTTGAAGGTGGCAGCACGAGCAACGTTGTTGTTGGCGAAGGCCGCAACTACATGGCGACTTTACAGGTAAAATACTAATTTGTTAGTAGGGTACTATTGGTAGCTTAAATGCTAAGGGGGAAGTTTCGGCTTTCCCCTTTCGTGATTCTACTATTTAGCAAAAATATCCCTAGTAATGCGAGTGACTTTTAATGATAATGAGACTGCTTATCAATAAAATTCATTTAAACTTCTTCTATAGTAAATGACTACAATTATGAATCTTTTAAAATCTAGCCTAGCGCTTGCCATCAGTTTGGTTGCAACGTCTTCTATGGCCAATAGCTTGGATCAAGCTCAATCAATTCAAAACAAGACCAATAACGCGTCGGCTTCGAGCCAAAAGGTTATTGATAAAAGCTCACAAGCGACTTTAATGCTGCAAGCTGAGATTGAGCGTCTGCAAGAAGAAGTTAAAAACCTAGAAATCTATCACGATCACCTTGCTGCATTAGTTGAGAGCCAAAACAAAGAAGCTCAAAGCATTGAAGAGCAGATCGAAGAAATCAAATACACACGCCAAGGTGTCGTGCCTTTGATGTATCAAATGATCGATGGCTTGCAACAGTTGGTAGAAAAAGACGTACCGATTAAGAAAGAGCAGCGTCTAGAGAGAGTTGAAAAGCTTCAATCAATGATGACTCGTGCAGACGTAAGTGATGCTGAGAAATACCGTCGTATCCTAGAGGCATACCAAATCGAGATGGACTACGGCATTAAGTTGGGTGTTTACCAAGGTCGTGTCGCATTGGCGAGTGATAAAACAATCGAGGCAGATGTTCTGCACCTAGGTCGTATCTCTTTGGTTGCTCGTAATCTAAATGGCAGCCAATACTGGGCTTGGAATCAAACAGAAGCTCAATGGCAAGAAGTTGATTCTTCGATGAAGTCTGAGCTCGATAAAGCTTACGATATTGCTAGCCAACAAGCGGCTCCAAGCTTGATTACTTTACCTGTTTCTTTAACTGTTGCGGAGGTTAAGTAATGAACTTAAAACCATTAGCAGCATTGCTTTGTATCACGTCTATTTCCTTTTCTGCTTTCTCTGCATCAGACACGACGGCTCTGCTCGTTAACAAAGCAAAATCAGAGAGTCGAACTCAAGCTTCTCACAACGTAGTTCGTGAAGCTGATTTCAAAAAGACAGAACAAGAACTGAAAGCGATCAAAGCGCAACTTGAAGCGAAACGTACGTCTATCCAAGGTGCGACAGATGTTCTGACTCAAACCTTCAGTGATAACGAAAATAAGTTGGCTCGCTTAGAAGAAAAACTGCGCTTAGAAACAGGTAGCCTTGGTGAGCTGTTCGGTGTCGTTCGTCAAAACGCAAAAGAACTCGGCGCAGAGCTTAGCTCAACAGTAAACAGCGTTGATCGCGCTGATCATACAGCGACCGTTGAACAAATTATCGATGCGAAATCACTGCCATCAATGCCACAACTCTCTGGTTTGTGGATGAGCATGGTTGAGCAGATTCAAGCGAGTTCTGAGCTGAGCAAATCTCAAATTGCATTCATTAATGGTGAAGGCAATACAAACAAGGTTGATGCTTACCGCCTAGGCTCGATTGGCCTAGTGACAGATCAAGGTTACGTTAGCTGGAACACTCAGCGTGAAGACGCAATCGCATACCTTAAACAGCCAGAAAATGGTCCAACGCTAACATCACTTTCTTCACTGGCAAATGGTGAAGTAGCAAATGTTGTTGTCGATCCTTCACGTGGATTCATGTTGGAGCAGTTGGCGCTAACACCTAGCCTATCTGATCGCCTTCAAGCGGGTGGTGTAGTTGGTAAAGTGATTCTTGGCTTGCTTGCAATTGGCTTAATCATCGCATTAGTTCGTGGCGTTTCACTAGCTATCGCTCGCCAGAAAATTCGTGCGCAACTTAAGAATCCTGAGCAAGCTGGCGATAACCCACTAGGCCGTGTTCTTGCCGTGTACAACAAAGAACAAAACCAAACGGTTGAAGCCTTAGAACTACGTCTTTTAGAAGCTGTTGTTGATGAGCAGACTCACTTAGAGAAAGGTCTATCAATGCTTAAGTTATTGGCAGCGCTAGCACCAATGTTAGGTCTTCTAGGTACAGTAACGGGTATGATCGAAACGTTCCAGGTAATCACACAGTTTGGTAATGGCGACCCGAAAGTAATGGCGGGTGGTATTTCTATGGCGCTTGTAACAACCGTACTTGGTCTTGTCGCTGCAATGCCTCTTTTACTGGCACACAACATTCTTAGCACTCAGGCTGAAAATATTCGCAATATTCTTGAGAAACAAGGTATTGGTCTTGTTGCGGAGCAGGCGGAAAAAACGGTTGAATCAAAAGCTGTGGTTTCACCAGTTGGGACTGCTGCGTAATGGATATTTTGTCGGGTTCTCTATTACCAGCGAGTTGGTTAACGAGTGACTGGCTGCTGTCTTTATCAAGCTTTATGGAGCAGGGCGGTTTCGTCTTGTGGTGGCTAGCGGCTGTTGTCCTAGTGTATTGGGTGCTTGTGGTAGAGCGCGTGTTATATCTCGCGTTCTACTTTCCAAAGCAGCGCCAAGCTTGGATTACTAAGTGGCATGAAAGAGAAGAGCATTCTTCTTGGCATGCCAAAGCCATTCGTGAAGGTTGGTTAGGGCAAGCAAGTATTTTACTTAACCAGAACTTGAATTTTATTAAGCTGTTAGTCGCTATTTGTCCTATGTTGGGTTTGTTAGGTACCGTCACCGGTATGATCTCTGTTTTTGATGTGATGGCGACTCAAGGAAGCAGTGACCCTAAATTGATGGCTTCAGGTATCTCGTTGGCAACACTGCCAACCATGGCGGGTATGGTTGCTGCATTAGCGGGCATGTTTGTTCATGCTCGTTTAGCGAAAGTGTGTAACCGCTTAGAATTGAAATTAGAAAAATCTTTAAGGAGTCAACGATGAGACTCGGTCGACGTCATTCTAAAAACGAAGAGGCTCAAATAGACCTTACTTCGATGCTTGATATTGTATTTATCATGCTTATTTTCTTTATTGTGACCAGTTCATTTGTTCGTGAATCAGGGGTTGAAGTTAATCGCCCACAAGCGTCTAACGTAGTAAGCCAAAAGGATGCGGGCATCTTTGTTGCGATTACTTCTGCGAATGACATCTTCATAGATAAACGTGTTGTTGATGTTGAACGTGTTCAAGCAACGTTAGAACACTTGTTACTAGAACAACCTGATGCTTCTTTGGTTATTCAAGCGGATGAACACGCTTACAACGGTACGGTTGTTAAAGTGATGGACGCCGCTAAAGGTGCGGGTGTTAAAAACATTGCGCTTGCTGCTGAAAAGCGATGATCTTGGAGGATCTTCATAAATGATTCGCCTATTTCTTGCTTTACCGCTAGCGGGTGCATTGGGCTTAGCTCTGTTTTCTTTTATGGCTTGGATGGTCGATAATGGCCACCAACGTTCACCAGACGATAGCGAGACGTTAAGTTTCAACATGGTAATGGTGGAACAAGAACAAGAAGTCCAAAGAAGACAACGTGCAGTCCCTGAAAAACCAGAAATGCCAGAGCCGCCACCGGAAGCGCAAGCGTCTCAGTCACAAGCTGAAGTTACGCCTCTGAATTCGATGTCTTCACTGCCTTCTTTGGATTTGAATACATCGATTGACGGCCTAGCGATTAACGCTCCGACATTTTCTGACTTCGGGTCAAACCAACAGGCAATGCCTCTGTATCGAGTAGAACCTCGTTACCCAGCGAAAGCGCTGAAGCGTGGCGCTGAAGGCCATGTCATTATGTCTTTTACCATCGACGAAACGGGACGCCCAATTGACATTCAAGTCACTGACGCAAACCCACGTCGTATGTTTGAACGTGAAGCGATGAGAGCACTTAAAAAATGGAAATATCAACCGAAAGTCGTCGATGGAAAAGCGATAGCTCAGGTTGGTCAAACCGTGAAACTAGAGTTTAAGTTGGCAAAATGATGAAACAGATATGGATGTTAGTGGGCTTGTTGTTAATGCCCCTTACAACACAAGCGCAAGAGCTGACCCAATATACTGCTATTCGTGTTCAAAAGGCACATAAGCTTGCTCAAGATGAACAGGTTAAACAGGCCATTGACGTACTTGCAGGCTTGGAGCTATCTAAAGGCTATGACAAAGCGTACGTAGCTCGTATGCTGGGTGTGTTTTACTGGCAAGATGGCAAAACCGATAAGGCAATTAAGCAGCTTACTTACGCCGTAGACACTAATTTGCTGGTCGATGAACAAGCTTGGGTAACCAAGCGTATGCTTGCCGATCTCTTATTAAACGATCAGCAGTTCAAAAACGCGCTTCCACATTACTATGAGTTAGTTAAAACAGCGCCAGAGGCAGAAAAGAAAGACGTGCTTTGGATGCGAATTGCACAAGCGGAATACCAAATCGAAAACTGGTCAAAAGTACTGGTAGCCATTGGTAATCGCGACAAGTTCAATGCAAAACCAGAACTGTCGCCTCTATCGCTAAAACTGGGTGCGCAACTACAGTTAAAGCAATGGAAGCAATCTATTCCAACACTGGAAAGCCTAATTGAACTTCAACCAGAAAAAGACAACTGGTGGCGTCAGCTTGTGGGCATTCAGTTAAGACTAGAGCGCAACCGTGATGCATTGAACACGTTAGCGTTGGCAGATCTTCAAGGTGTGGAGCTGAAAAACTCAGACCGCAGACTACTGGCTCAGCTTTATGCTAAACGCGGTATTCCAGAGCGTGCAGCACAAGAGATCGCAAAGTTAGATGATGCGAACAGCGATGTTCAACTTCTGGCTGAGCAAGCAACATACTGGCAGTTAGCGAAAGAGTGGGACAGTGCTATTGAAGTGTGGACGTTAGCGTCTAAAAAAGACACGCAATATCATTGGAACGTGGCTCAATTACTGGTGCAGCAAGGTTACTACGATCGTGCTCTGGTTGTTTTGGATAAAGTGAAAGACAAGAACAAGCAAGCCGATGTTGCTTTAGCGAAAGTACGCTCATGGTACAAGCTCAAGAATTTTGATAATGCTCTTGCTCAAGCGAAACGTGCGAACAACATTGAGCCATCTTCTGAAGCAAAAGGTTGGATTAAATATCTGACTCAGCTAAGAACAGTCAGTGATAACGGCAACGTTTAACTACTAGTAGCACAACAGAAGACAAGATAAAATAATCAAGAGAAAAGGGTGTCATTTGATGGTTCAAATGACACCTTTTTTTAATGTTTGACGGTTAAGTTTTTTTGATCTTTATCGTTACAGTGCGTCAATTAAGGCTCGCACATCGTGCCTGTAGACGTTGCACTTTGGATTACGCCACTGGTATCAGCAACCCAATTAATGGTGCAGTCACGATAAGGGTTTTTAAAGGCATGCAGCGTATAACCATTGTCTAACGGCTTCTTGGTTTCAATCCAAGCATAATTTCGAGACGCCCAAAAACTGATAGGGCGTGACCGTTCGGTGAGATAACGTTCTTGTACATCGGATATGTCTGAACCGATGTATTGTTGAATATGTTCTTCCGTGCTGGTTATTTGGCTGGTACACGCCGTTGCTAGCGCAGCAAAAACCAAAACAAAAATACGCATTTAAAATCCTTTTAAGCTTCATTAGCTATCATCAAACCAGTGATCAAATAGTCCCAACTTTCAATCCTTAAAGCCACAACTGTTACCTTAAACCCATCTTAATCAAGCATGTTGAGATTGACGTTTTTTGAGCTTTGACCTGTTATCGATAAGCTCTAATAGAACGAATCAAATCCCTTTAGTACACGTTAGCAAGAATATGCATACAGTTCGATTACTTCCGATGTAATGTTATGTAAATTTCCTTACGCCGCTCAGCAAACGTAAACAATGTAAATTGAATGCCAATACGAATGATTATCAACTAAATTGTCGCCATAAAATTTATAGGTATTGGTTTGTATGTCGTTAAAAAGTAGGGCGGTTCAGTCATGGGCTCGTCGACTTCATGTTTATATTTCTATGGCGCTTCTGTTCGTGGTTCTTTTCTTCTCAGTGACAGGTATAACCCTGAACCGACCTGAGTTATTTGAATCAAGCCAACCTAATATCCAACGCTCTACGCTAACGCTTCCTACGAGTTTATTTACGATCCAAGACGGCCGTTTAAAAGCTGACGAGACAGCCTTTGAAAAGTTTCTGTTTGAAGAAGCTAACCTCTCCGGCGTTCCTTCAGGTTTGGACGTCTACGCAGAGATCGAAGAGGGTGAGTTGCTCATCGGTGAAGTGTCTATGGACTTCAAAGGACCGGGCTACAACGCTTCCGTGTTTGTTGACGTTACGTCTGAATTTGTAGAAGTCGAAACCACTAACTACGGCGTTATCGCATTGTTGAACGATCTACATAAAGGTCGTAACAGCGGTGAAGTATGGAAATGGTTTATCGATATCACTGCGCTACTGATGATCTTCTTTGTGCTTACTGGCGTGTGCTTACTGTTACCTAAGAAAAAAACGCTTAATACCTCCATCAAATGGACGGTGTTTGGGTCTGCAATCTCACTTGTTATCTATTTTGTCGCCGTGCCTTAACACTTGATTCGATTGATGAATCAGATTGAAGAACGAGCTTAAGGTTAAACGGGTTTATAAGGTTGTTAAACATGAAAAAAATGAACTGGAGCAAGGCGTTTCTTGCTTTATCTCTTTTGCCAAGCCTAGGTATGGCACAAGCGATTCCTGATACGGCAAAACTGGATGTCAGCTTTGAGCTTCCAAAGATTGATACCTCTATGTATGCACGTCCTTATGTGGCGGTGTGGGTAGAGAACAGCGAACGAAAGTCAGTGAAAACCATCGAGCTTTGGGTCGGTAAAGATGAATGGCTTAAAGATCTGCGTAGCTGGTGGAGAAAGGTTGGCCGTTACGATCGTGAGCTGGTTGATGCTGTGACGTCTGCAACGCGTCCTGCTGGTCAGTACCGTTTCGTTTGGGATGGCAAGAGCGACAGCGGTGAAACGTTAGAACAAGGTGAGTACACGGTTCATATCGAAGTGGTTCGCGAACACGGTGGCCGTAACTACCTTCGTCAAAAAGTATCACTCACAGATTCAAACGCATCTTACGAATTAATAGCAACGGAAGAGACGGGTGAAATCACCCTGAACTACATCGCTAAATAGTAAGTGCGAACAGTAACTAGTAAGTACGAACTAAAACCAAGCTGAACAGAATAGACAGTGGTCATCGTAGGCTCAGATAGAGCGACACGGCTAACAATTATAAATAATGGAATTGAACATGATGAAACAAACGAAAATTAAAGCACTTGCTCTAGCAGGTGTGATGGCATTCGGCCTAGCAGCAACGACAACAGCACAAGCTCACCCACGTTGGATTCTGCCATCTCACTTTACCGTATCTAAAGAAGGTGGTGATTGGCTAACGTTCGACGTTACTGCGTCTCACGGTACGTTTGTTTTTGATAAGCCTGCTGGCAGCGAAAATGCTCATGTCATCATGCCTGATGGCCGCAGCGAGCGTCCTAACTTTGTTATCCGTGGCAAGCGTCGTTCAATCTTCGACTTCTATTTTGAAGAAGAAGGTACACACAAAGTGGCGATCAACAACTATCCGTCTTACTACACACAGTATAAAGCGGGTCGTCGCGACACCGTGAAGTGGATTAAAGCAAACAAAGCAGAGCGTGATTCAGTGCTACCAGAAAAAGCACGTGACGTGGTAACACAAATCAGCTTCACTCGTGCAGAAAGCTACATCACGGTAGGTAAGCCAACGGATTCAGTCTTCAAAATTGAAGGCAAGCTACTTGAGATGAAGCCAGTGACTCACCCTTCAGACATCGTTGAAGGCGAACCAGTAACATTCCAATTCTTCTACAACGGTGAAATCCAGAAAGATGTGAAAGCTGAGATCACTCGTGAAGGTACGCTTTACCGCAACCACCAAGAGCAGATTGATGTAGTGAGTGATGAGAACGGTGAAATCACGTTTACTCCAGACGTAGCGGGTCGTTACGTAATGAAAGCGAACTACAAAGGTGAGTTGATTGACAATCCATTGGCAGACAAAGCAAGCGCGAACGTTCACCTAACGTTCGAAGCACTGCTTCAATAGTCTGTGGTATCGGGGTTAGATCCCTGATTAAGAACCAAAAAACTTAAGGGCTCATATGAGCCCTTTATCGCTCAGTTTACTTCTGAGAATTTGCACTGTGGCTAGGGTATGAACCATGACAATAAAAACAAAACTTAACACTTTAATGACTCCTTGCTTAGCACTGGGACTTGGTTTTGCTGCATTACCTGCGCAAGCACACTTTCCCCTGATGAGCTGCTGGTTTGAAGGCAAAACCGTGGCCTGTGAAGCGGGTTACTCTGATGGTAGTAAAGCGATTGATTACGCGGTTGAGATGTACGATTACGAAGATAATTTGATTGCAAAAGAGATGACGGATAAGCGTTCTATCGTCGAATTCCCAAATCCTAATACTGAGTTTTACCTTGTATTCGATTCAGGCCACGAGTTTCCTGTTGAAGTCGACGTTGTTGAGATCAGCGAGAAATGATGATTCAAGGCGTACGTGCTGACACGGGTGGCAGAGAAGGCAAATGGGTAGGGCTGATCATTGTATTCATCCTGAGCTTTGCCACGGTCGCTATTCCATTTCATCAGGCAGAATCCCACGTGAAAGCGGTACTTGATCATCAAATTCTGGTGACCGATGTTGAACAAGAAAACTTGGCAATGTTGTCAGAGCTACGTTTGGCGCATGAAGAGATTCGCGACCTGCGTATGGACTCAGACGGCGAATGGCCAAGTGTTATGTCACTTAAAGATGAATGGGTCGCGCCTTTTGTTGAAGACCAGAGTTGGAAGCGCAAAGGTTCTCATACTTGGTTATTGGATAAGCGTGGTTACTACTTTTCTAATCCAAGCGAATATGCGACACCAAGTAAATATGCTGCACAAAGCGAACATGGCTTTGCAGACTCGTTTATTTTAAACGCGAACAGCGTCTCTCCTGAAATCTGGATCTACTTCGGTGGAGTAGCAGAACAGCCCGGTACTTTTGAACAACACACACTTGAGTCTGCGGGCTGGAAAATGGTCGTCAATGAATCAGAAGTTGAACAGCATGATGCTTCTTCTCATTAAACAATCCGGCTTACAAAAATGCTCACTAATAATAAGAGATTTACTATGCGAATTATGACTCTATTGATGTCGTTATTGGCGGTGTTAATGACACCCAATGCATTGGCAAAAGAATACAAGATAGATAGCGACAAGCTAACGATTGGCATAACCCTCCAGCCTTATTACAGCTACGTAAAAGCCGTGGTGGGTGACAAAGTTAACATTCTTCCATTGGTTGATGCTGGGTTTAATCCGCATAACTACTTGCCACAACCCAATGATTTAAAGCGATTGAGCCAGATGGATGCGATCGTGGTAAATGGTATTGGTCATGATGACTTCGCGCTTAAGGTGATTTCAGCCGCGCAACGCGATGACTTAGTGGTTATCGAAGCAAACAAAGAAGTGCCTTTGCTTCCTGCACTGGGCCAGTCTGTTGGTCAAGGTGCTGTGAACCCGCATACGTTTGTTGGTCTTTCGACAACGATTCAAAAGGTTTACACCATCGCGAGTGAAGTCTCTAAGCTCGACCCAGACAACGCTGCGTTTTATCGCAAGAACGCGCGTAAATACGCCAAGCAATTTCGCTTTATGAAGCGCGATGCGATGTTGTCATTAGGCGAACTCGACACATCAGGCATGAAAGTAGCGACGACGCACAATGCTTACGGCTATATCCTTCAAGAGTTTGGTGTAGATGTGGCGGCGGTAATTGAGCCTGCACACGGTGTTGAACCAAGTGCTAGCCAACTGCAAGAAACGATCGAAAAGATCCGCGCATCGGGTATTGATGTTCTGTTCTATGAGCTCAACATGCCAAACCGTTTTGTTGACACCATTGAAGCGGAAACGGGCGTTCAGCTTTACCGTTTCTCTCACATGACGCACGGCGAATACGAAGACGACAAAGTAGAAGTTGAAATGAAGAAGAACCTAGAAACGTTAATCGAAGCAATGAAATTTGCGGCGGCTAACCAAGCTAAAAGCGCGAACGCATAATGCTAGGTCCATCAATTTCAATCAATCAACTTGGTCTGCAATACGACAACAACGTCATTCTTGATGATATTTCACTAGAACTTAAAGCAGGTGAGTGCCATGTGATCATGGGGCCAAACGGCGGAGGAAAAACCTCTTTGCTGCGCTCGGTTCTTGGTTTGACGCCTTTCTCTGGGCAAATCAATATTCATTGGCCAGAAAAGCCAAGTATTGGTTACGTTCCTCAAAAAGCGACCTTCGAATCGAGCTTACCTCTAACGGTCATGGATTTCGTACTGCTTAACCAAACTCGAATTCCGCTATTTTGGCGTCGTAAGTCTAAGCAGTTGGATCTCGCATTAGCGCAATTGGATCGTGTGGGAATGGCGACTCGTAGCGACCGCCGTATGGGTCAGTTATCGGGTGGCGAGCAGCAACGTGTGTTGTTCGCTCAAGCCTTATTGGATAACCCAAGCCTATTGGTGCTGGATGAACCTACGACTGGCATGGATGAGCAGGGCGTTCGTTATCTTGAATCTCTAATTCGTGAATGTGTTGATGAAGGCCGCACGATTCTTGCCGTTCACCACGATGTAACCGCAGTACGTCGCCTTGAAGCGAATGTACATGTTGTGAATCGATTCTTGGTTGATAGTGGCCCACATGAACAAGTGCTGCACCCAAGTAAAATCGAGAGTTTATTTCAGCACTACAGCAGTGGTGCAGCCATCGTTAAATCGAAGGAGGTTGCGTAATGGAATGGTTACGACAACTTGCCATTAGTGGTGTGGAAGCGGGCTGGTTATCAGACAGCTTCATGTATGCCTTTATGGTGAATGCTCTGGTTGCGGCGTTACTACTTGGCCCTTTGTTAGGTGGTCTTGGTACTTTGGTGATTGCTAAGCGTCTGGCCTTCTTCTCAGAAGCCGTTGGCCACGCAGCATTAACCGGTATCGCTATTGGTGTTTTGCTTGGTGAGCCACCAGAAAACCCAATCATTGGTCTGTTTAGCTTCTGTATGATCTTCGCTCTGCTTCTTCACTTTGTAAGAAATAGAACTAACGTGCCATACGATACCTTAGTGGGTGTTTTCCTTGCGCTAGCGTTAGCGGTGGGTGCGGCATTGCTGATGTACGTAGCTCGTAAGATCAACATCCACATGCTTGAAAACGTACTGTTTGGCTCGATTCTGACCGTAACAGACCAAGACTTAGCGATTCTTGCAGGTAGCTGCGCGATCATCATCTTGCTCTTGATACCGACGTTTAACCGCATTCTCCTGACCTGTATCAGCCCTGATATAGCAAAGGTTCGTGGTTACAACACCAGCTTTTACGATTACTTGTTTGTCATGATGATCACCCTAGTAACGATTGCGGCCGTGAAGATCGTAGGCGCAGTTCTAGTGGGTGCGTTATTGCTGATTCCAGGCGCGACAGCTCGATTGTTGACTAAACGTATGGGCAGTTTTGTATTGCTGTCTGCATTTCTGGCAACGGTCGCGTGTTTAGTTGGAACCGTCTTACCTATGGAATTGAAACTACCAGTACCTTCGGGCGCTTCAATCATCATCGTTTCAGCGACATTTTTCCTAGCGGCAACGCTATACCGAATTGTAAGAAAGGCATAATCATGACCTCTTTAATGAATCGTATCTCAAGTTCAGTGAAGGCAACGACTCAAGTAGGCGCACTAACTAGCTTATTGTTGGCTGGCTCAATGGTGTCTATCAGTGCTAATGCCGAGGATATCCTCACCAGTACGCCTGTGACCTATGCTTTGGCGACAGAGTTAACCAAAGGCACAGACATTACCACCGAATATCTGCCACCAAAACGCTACGGCATTGATCGTCTGACAAACTGGTTTGGTACCAAGGGCGCAAGCAAAGTCCTTCAATCCGGCGAAAAGGCGACCGTAGCATTAACGCTGTCATCTATCTGGCAAGCTGACCCAACTTTTGTTTACGCAAGACAGGGGAATATCCGTTTGGTTGAGGTGGATGCGGCTCAAGCGATCACACCGCGTGCTCAAGGTGTTGCCGCGCTGACGTTATCAAATGGCGATGTGTCTAAATACGCATGGTTAAATCCAACCAACTTAACGCGCATGGCGGCGATTGTTGCTGACGACTTTAAGTTATTGTGGCCAGCGCAAGCAGAGACCATTGATAGCAACCTACAGCGTGTAATGCTTGATGTGCGTGAACTGATTAACAAACAACAAGCGGTGTTATTGGATAACGACGTAGATTCAATCTTGTTGCTGTCAGAAAGCTTGGAAGATTTCGCCTCAGGTACTCAACTGTTTGTTGAAGAACGTATGTTCAAAGCTGAACTTGAATGGACAGAACAAGACAAAGCCAAACTCGAAGCGATGTTTTCAGAAGACGATGCACTCTGGTTAGTCACAGCGAAAAAGCCGACGACTTTGATTAAGTCACTGGTGCCTAATGAGCGAATTCTTGTTGTTGACTCGGTAGACCGTTGGGGAAGAGCAGGGATTAATGCAAAAGCACCGTTCGCACGCTGGGAAATTGAACCTTTCAAAGGTTAATTAAATAGCCAAGTCGCTAGATCAAAACGGTAGGATCAAAAAAGCAGCCCAAATAGAGGCTGCTTTTTTTGTTCTTGTCTACAGGCTCTGATCTGAGCGCTGAGCAAAAGTATCTCGTGAGTCAAAAACTTACTCTGCAGCTTTTGTCTCTTCGGCTTCAACCGTTGTTTCTACAGACCCTTCTGCTTGTTCAAGAGCGGCTTTCGCTTGCTCTTCAGCTTCCATTTTTGCGCGATCAGCTTTAGAAATATAGCGAGGCTTGTTGCTACCATGCAGTTTAGAATTCGCCTGTTTCTGTCTTTTCTTTAGAATTTGATTGATTTTTTTCTTACGGTTCATTGCTGCATAGCCTTGTATTTAGTTTATGCGGTGGAGGATAATCATTTTAGATCTAGAACTCAATATTTACATGGTATTCAGCAAGGAAAATATCACTATGCAGGCAGTCGAGACCGCTCGTTTACGATTAAGAATGATCACACCTCAAGATGCGGCGTTTATCCAACGATTATACAGCTCAGAAGATTTCCTGCGTTACATCGGAGACAAGGAAATCACAGATACTGACAAGGCTGTTGAATACATCGAAAACAACATTCTCAAAATGCATCAAGAGAAAGGTGTGTGCTTATTGGTGGTTGAAATTAAAGATTCCTCAACGCCAATTGGAGTATGCGGATTAATCAAACGAGATAACTTAGAGTCTCATGACATCGGCTATGGTTTTGTCCCTGAAGTCTATGGGAAAGGTTTTGCATTGGAAGCGGCACAAGCGATAATTGAACAAGCTAATCATAATGCTGATATCGATCATTTAGTTGCCATCACAACCTCTGATAACATTCGAAGTATCGCACTACTGACTAAGTTAGGTTTTGTGTTCGAACGAGTTGAAGAGACGATTAATGAAAGCGTCAATCTCAACCTGTACGGTCTCTCATTAGGTAATTAATCATGTTCCAACATAACAACATTCTGCAAGGCGAACTCGAGACGGAGTACAAAACCGTTATTGCGATGGTGCACATCTACTGCAAAGATCACCATGGTGCGGTTCGTCAGAATAACGCGTTATGTGAAGAGTGTGAGCAACTGTTGCGTTATGCAGAGACACGGCTCGATAGATGCCCTTATGGAGAAGCAAAGCCGACCTGTAATAAGTGTCCGATTCATTGCTATAAGCCTGACCCGAAAGAGCAGATGCGTTTAGTGATGCGCTATGCAGGGCCAAGAATGCTACTTAAGCATCCGATTTTAGCGATCAGGCATTTGATTCATGAGAAACGTAAAGTGCCAGAGAAGCCACTGCCGAATGTGTCTAATCGACATATCCGAATGAACAAGAAGTAACTGGCGCTTTAAATCAATTACTGACGAAACGAACAAAGGTCTGATTTCTCAGACCTTTGTTCGTTTCTAATCTTCTTGTTCAGAAGGCGGCTAGCTTCATGAGGTTAAGCCGCTTGTGGTTCTTCATAGGTAACCGTTAGGTTATTGATCCAACGTCGGCTCAAGTATCGGTGTGAACAGATGGCCAGTTTCACCACTTCTTCTACCAACATCAGACCATAGATGTATTTGAAATCCCATCCAGCGACAAATGCGCCGTAAACACACACTGGAATCCCAACCATCCACATCGCGATGAAATCCATGCGCAGGCAGAATGCATTGTCACCACCAGCACGAATAATGCCGTTGATGATTACCATGTTTAGCATGCGAATTACGACAGCAAAGCACATGATCATCATTGCTGGCGCGGCGAGTGGGTATAGTTTCTCGTTTGTTAAGTTAAGCCAACTCAATACGTGCTCTTTGCCTAGGAAGAGGAGAAGGCCGACAACCGCACCAAATCCAATTACAGCCTTTATGAACGTTAGGCCCATGCTCATTGCGTCATCAAATTCATCACGGCCCAGCGAATGGCCAAGCAATACTGAACACGCTACAGAAATACCAAAGAAAATCGAGTAACACAGCGATTCGAACGGCGCGAGCATCGAGAAAACCGCCAGCTCTGTTGTGCCCATGTGACCGAAGATCATTTGGTATGCCATAGTACCCATTGCCCACAACACGGCATTCATGGTTAGCGGCAATGCAATACGTCGGTAAGAAAGCCACAGTGACGGACGATGTGGTGAGCTTGGAGTGGTTAACAGCCAGTGTTTACGCATACGCATGTAGCTATACATCAAGCCCACTTGAATCAATCGCGCTAAGGTTGTCGCCAATGCCGCACCCGCCACGCCCATTGCTGGAATGCCGAAAGCCCCTTTAATTAGAACGAAGTTAAGCGCGATGTTGAGTGCAATGGTAACACCACCTAATAATAGTGGAGTTACGGTGTCACCTGATGAGCGCATGCTCGCTTCAACCACGACCACAATGTGAGTCAGCAGCAAAACAGGGAAGCCATACCAAAGGTAAGTCGCGCCAAGTTCAATCACGGTTTGATCGCTGGTTTGCAACATCATTAAAAACTGAGAACCAAGAGTGATGATTGCAGTCACAGGTAGCAGAACTTTTAAGCCAAATACCATCGCGATAGATGACACTGTGCGCGCACTTTTTCGGTCATTCTTTCCCCAGTATTGGGCGACTAATGTTCCGTTTGCTGAGGCCAACCCTGCCATAATCATAATAGCAACGAAGTGCCATTTTGATGCAATTCCCACAGCCGCAGCTGCTTCCATGCCAAAATCACTGACCATTAATACGTCAGCAAGGGCAAGAATAGCAACCAGCGCACTTTGCAAAGCAACAGGCAAACCAAGTTTAACGATACGAGGTAAGATGCTCTCTGGCTTGTTATTCATAGATGAGTTAGGGTTGATGTTAGTTGTCATAAGCTCTCCAATTTATGGCAGAACTATAGTGATTTGAGTGAAGTAACAACATGTTTAAAAAACAACAAAACCTGTGCAAACCCGTCATTGAGACTATGAAGCCTAAATCAACTTGGCATGATGATGTTTTTCTCGCGGAACATTGCAAAGAACGTTTTTTGACCGTTGAAGATATCCCAGAAATGAAAAGCTGTGGTGTTTATATGGGTGGCATGGCGAAGTTATATGACGCGTATTGGGTTGAACGTGAATCCGTAAACGTTCATACGCTAATTTTTACTCAAGAAGGGGGCGGAATTCTAACGACCGCAACCTCGGTACAAGCCATCACGCCATACACACTGGTGGTTCTGCCCGCGGAAACGCCATTTCGCTTTGAACTCGATCCTCAATACAACTATTGGAAAATGGCGTGGATGTTGACGCCTGATACTCCGCAATGGCAACATATTGCGAGTTTAGGTCAGAACATTGTGCCTTTTGGACAGTGTGAACAGATCTGGTCGCTGATGAATTTGGTTCACTTTGAAATTGGCGGCCGTGCAAGTTACAGAAAACTGCTCATGAGCGAGATTATTCGAACCTTAACGGGCTTTGAGCCCAAATCGACTAGCACCACGGCACGTGTTCAGGCGTTATACAACGAAATCGAGAGTAGTCTACATTTAGCGTGGACCGTAGCGGGGATGGCAGAACGTGTTTTCATCAGTGAAGAACAGTTAAACCGAGTCACTAAGTCGTTGTTTAACGTGTCTCCACGTAGCAAGTTGATACAACTGAGAATGGACAAAGCGACCAGCTTGTTGAAGCAGCAAGATTGGTCAGTGTCGATGATTGCCAACCGCTTAGGCTACAAAGATCCTTATAACTTCTCACATCGCTTTAAAAAGCATTTTGGTTTATCGCCAAGTCAATATCGAAAGAGTCATCGGGTTGCCGGTTAGCGTTGTTTATTTCCTCGATCAATTACGCAAGATCAATCTTTGCAGTAATAATACTGTATTGAGATATCTATCAATTTAGTATTTTTACTCTATTCGGTACTATTGGAAATATCCAAGAGGGTGACTGCATATGCAATGCGAGGAATTAATGCAACAAGCTATCAAAAGTGTGAATGATTTTGAATTCCCGTCAAAGGTTATTCTAAATAATAAAGAGTTTCAATCAGGTACAAAAATTGTTCGAAAGCAGGGTTGTGGTTCAATAATAGGAACGCTTTCTGAGCCTCATCGTAAAGTACTTTTCTATCTTTACCTAAATAGAGGCCAAGTTGTAAGTAAGCAAATTCTCAAGAGTGTAGGTTGGGCTGGTAAAGCGGTGACAACTGCATCTGTGTTGGTTGCTATTTACGAGATACGAAGGATTCTCGACTGCCGTTGTATACAAACCGTTTCCAATGAAGGGTATGTTATGGAGTGATAAATAATCTCCTATTGATATCCTATTAATATATTAATAATAAAAATTTAATCTCTTTACCGTACGAGTTCCATTGATTATCGTCAATTCTAAAACGTCCACTTATAAGCGACGTTATATAAATATGAATGAATCTGACATTGTCGCTGGCTATATAGTAAGGGAATGATATAAAAATGGACTCTTATCCTGCAATAGAAACGAACCACTCTGAAAACAACCTAGTACTTGAATTAAACGGTAAAATTGTTGAACTCAACACCAAACTCATCCGCAATGTTGAAAATGGTTACGTACTGGCTACTATGCCTTTGGCGTACCGAAAGATCATTTTATTTATGAATCGACATCGGGGCGAACTGTTCAGTGTTAGTCAATTAAAGAAGATTGGTTGGGAAAGTGAGAAAGTCACCAATTCTTCTGTGATCGTCGCCATATCGGAAATTCGATCTTTGTTTGGTGATGGGCTGATCATGACGATAACGGGTGAAGGTTACGTGTTCCAACCTTAAACACTGTTCGCTGGTTTTATATTTCTCCGCATTATTACAGTTAAAGAAAAGGGCGCTTCATTTAGACGATTAGTCACACGAAGAGCCCCACTATTCTCTATCTAATGAACTTGCTATATCACTCGCCAGCAATCTGTAGAGGAGAGCGCTTTAGGCTTGCGATTAACATGTAAATCGTTGTCGCTAGCAGAGACGCAAACAGGTAAGTAAATAGTCCTGCTTGAGAATCCATAAAGCTATCTGCTACCAATGGTCCTGCGACTGAACCGATGCTGTAACACAGCAGCATAACCTGAGTCACTGACACCAGATAGCTTGGGTCTAAGTTACGACAACCTAAGTTAATCGCAATTGGGTAAAGTGCGAATGTTGCCATGCCCAGTACGAATAGGCTCATGCCTAGTACGTAGAAATCATGGTTTATCGTTAGTACACCAATGCTTGCAACCCCTAGTAGGCTGAACAGAGCCATTAATAACACTTGTCCTATGTGGTGAGATAACCATGTCACCATCGGCTGAACAGCCATACCACCCATAATTACTAACGCCATCAAACCACCAATATCTTGGTGTGCGATGTTGCGCTGAGCCAGTTCTACAGGCATCAAGCCATAAATAGAACCAAGTGTTAGCCCCGATACGATACAACCAATTAATGCGCTGTGGCTCAGTTTGCTGATTTGTTTCAATGATAGAGACTTAGCATCGTGAATTTGTGGTGCTGTCGCTTGTCCGTACATCAACACAATGATTGCACCAAACAACAAGGTGAACATTGCAATGAAAGGCACGCCGCCTGTAATACCGAGGTATCCAATGCCAAGTTGACCAATGGCAGAACCGCCGTATAGCGAACACATGTAAACCCCTAAACGTTTCGCACGCTGAGATTCATCACCGCTCATTAGCCAAGATTCTACAATCACGAAGATACCTGCAACAGCCACACCAGCCACAAAGCGAGCTAATAGCCATACCGCTTGGTGTGGGATCAATGGCAATACAAGGATCGTTGCGATGAACACACTCAATGCGATGACGAACGCGTCTTTGTGACCAACGCGAGCGATCGCACGTTCAATCAATAACGTACCCGCTAAAAGACCTGCATAAAAGGCACTCGCCAACCAACTCGATAGATTACTGTCTAAGCCATACTCAGACAGCATTAACGGTAATGAACTCATTAAGTAGCCTGAAGCGATCGCGTAAAAAGACAATGCAATAACAGGAACAGTTATGCGAGTTGTTGGTTGGATGTTGTCCAATGCAGGAGCCTCTAAATAGTGAAAGAAACGATGAATTTTCCGCGACTATGGGGGAGAAACTGGATTGGGTAAAACGAATAAAAATGGTCGTGAAGATAAAAGAAATTTATCGTGTTTGTTGGCTAAAATACCGTTGTGATATTTCATGTTTTCGCGATATTTTCTGCGGTTAAATAGCCGATAAAGCGTTGTTCAAACGACTATTTAATTTGAAAGAGGGAGAGAGATTCGTTGTATTCATCAGATTTTAATTTAGGGCGTTTAATCGTGTTAGACCACTTCTTTTCGGTATTGTCTGGGCGAGCTTCCACTCCATTTACGAAAGGCATGTCGAAAGTTAGCGCTGTCTGAAAACCCAACGCGCTCAGATATTTCTTCAATGCTCATTTGAGTTGAAGAAAGGTAGTGTCGAGAAAGGTGAAAACGAACGTGGTCAAGTATCTTCTGGTAACTCGTATCGACGGCTTTGAGGTGTCGGCGCAGCGTTCGAGAAGACATCCCCAATTCTGATGAAATAGATTCTATCGAAGGGTAACAGCCCGGTCTCTCTAGCAGCATTTGAGAGACTTTTTCTTTTAGGCTGGTGGACGCACTGACTTTTGCCAACATGTCGTCACACGATTTCAGACACATCTGCAGCGTGATGGTATTGGCGGTAGGAAGAGGCGAGTACAAACTTGTTGCATCAAACTGCCATTCAAGGCGATCACTATTGAATTCAACGGGGCAACGGAAAATCTCTGTGTAGAGGTCGCCGTATTCTGGCTTCGGGTAAGGGAAGCGGATCACTTGAGATGGGAATGGTTGTTGCAGTACTTCTTCACACAGGCTTTGAATTGCGGTGAACCAATATTCGCAACAAAATGGCAGCAGCGAGTCCAAGTCGATCAGCTGCTCGGCTCTAAAGTATCCAACGTTATCTTCTACTGACATCGTTTTTCTAAGTACAGGGCCAGCAAGCTGCAGATATTTAAATCCAATCAGCAAAGCATCTAACAGCGTTTCACTACTGAATACCGCATAACCTAGAACACCAAAGTCGCTAAACCGTGCCTGTTGGCCGACTCTTAACCCTAAACCGCCTTTATCAGTGTTCGCCAATGCGTTACTGAACACCGCCAACTTTTGCGCCAAGGTAATGTGGGTGTCTGGCGTGTTGAGTTGCAGAGCATCAATGTTACTGCCTTCCAATAATGCTTCGATATTGAGGGCGGGTGACATATAGCGATGCAGTAATTGAAGATCAAGAATACCGAATGCTTGCATATCGGGTTCGTAGACTGCGGTGTATTCCATAGGATGCCTCTTGTTGAATATTCCCATCTTAACCGAACTCTTAACATTTACGCTTGTCGCCTGTTCTCACTTTCCCAAGCTTGTTCAAACTTTTGCTTTATGTGTGCAAGGTTTTACAAGGCCTGATAGAGCTGCGTCCGAATATCACCGGTTTTTGTCTTTTTGAAACCTGTTCGGAATGTTATCAAAATGTTGTAATTTGATAGGTTGCATATTGGAACATCTTAAACATTTTGCTCAATAAATACTCTTACCTACATGACACACCAATGTGCAGGCTTTGATAGCAACAAAGACAACACTTATTACAACGATTAAAACGTCTAAGGCGAATGTGACCGCTAGGTCAAGCCGAATAAGGAGATCATGGATGCACAATCTTGCTGTTAACTTGGAGCGCAGCGCTTCGCTTTTTCCAACTAAAGCCGCTCTGCGTATGGGATCGGATGAAATCAGCTTTTCTCAGTTAGAACAATTTTCTGGAAGCGTGGCCGCGAATCTAAAAAGACTCGGGTTAAAGAAGGGAGATAAGGTCGCGCTGTCGTGTCCGAACGTCACGTATTTTCCAATCGCTTATTACGGGATTCTAAAAGCGGGCTGTGTGGTGGTGCCTTTGAATGTTTTATTCAAGGCCAGAGAGATCGCTTATCACCTTAATGATTCAGATGCGAAAGCTTATTTATGCTTTGAGGGCAGTGAAGAGCTGCCAATTGGACGTTATGGATTACAAGGCTTCGAGCAGGCAAATCAGTGTGAATATTTTATTGAGATGCCACTCCCAACAAGCTCAGGAACTCCTTCAGAAAGAAATGAGCAGCATGAATCAATAGCTGATTGGTTGGCACAACCTTTTACTCCTTTTGAGTCTGTGGCTTGTCATGGCGATGATACCGCTGTGATCCTTTATACCTCTGGCACGACGGGTCAACCAAAAGGGGCTGAGCTTTCCCACACCAACATGCAAACCAATGCGATGTCGTCACAGTATCTAATGAGATTGGAGTACAGCGACACCACAATGGCCACACTGCCTTTGTTCCATAGCTTCGGCCAGACGGTCATGATGAACGCGAGTGTGCTAACAGGGTCCACCATGGTGTTGATTCCGCGTTTCGAACCGTCACTGGTGATCGACCAGATCATTAACCATAAAGTCAGCGTGTTTGCGGGCGTACCTACTATGTATATCGCGTTGTTGCGAGCAGGAGAAGAGTCGTTAGAGCGCTCTGAACAAGTCAAACACAGCTTAAGGCTTGGCGTGTCTGGTGGGGCTTCTATGCCGCTTGAGGTTATTCGTCAATTTGAATCTCGATTCGAACTTCCAGTATTGGAAGGTTATGGGCTGTCTGAAACTGCGCCAGTTGCTACCTTTAACCATATTGATGGTGATCGCTTGTCGGGCAGTGTTGGTCAACCTTTGTGTGGTCACCTTATTAAGATTACAGACATTCAAGGTAACTCAGTCGCGATGGGAGAGTTGGGCGAAGTCTGCACCAAGAGTCCAAGTGTCATGAAAGGCTACTATCAAAGACCAGAAGCCACGGCGGAAGCCATCAGAGACGGTTGGTTCCTAACTGGAGATATCGGACGCACCGATGAGCACGGCAACTTATTCATTGTCGATCGCGTTAAAGACATGATCATCCGTGGTGGTTACAACGTGTATCCGCGCGAAGTTGAAGAAGTTTTGATGTGCCATCCTGATGTCGAAATGGTCGCCGTTGTGGGTGAGCATCATGATCGCCTAGGTGAAGAGATTCATGCGCATGTGGTGCTTCATGAACATACACAATGTGATAGCGAAGCACTGATAGCTTGGTGTCGTGAACAATTAGCCGACTACAAATACCCTCGAAAGGTGTTCATTCGTAAAGCGCTACCAATGACGGCGACAGGCAAAATTTTGAAACGAGAATTACACCCACTAGAAATAGCGGAGATGACCAATGGATAGTTATGATTTTATTATTGTTGGCGGTGGTTCTGCGGGTTGTGTCATGGCTTCGCGGTTGTCGGAAGACCCGAATGTCACTGTTTGCTTGTTAGAAGCGGGCGGTAAAGACACGAGCCCATTCATTCATACACCGGTCGGCGTGGTGGCAATGATGCCAACCAAACTGAATAATTGGGCTTTTGAAACCGTTGAACAACCGGGTTTGAACGGCCGCAAAGGTTACCAACCGAGAGGAAAGACACTTGGCGGCTCTAGTTCTATCAATGCCATGATGTACGCTCGTGGGCACCGTTACGACTACGACACATGGGAAAGCTTGGGTAACACCGGGTGGAATTATGAATCGTGTCTACCTTACTTTAAGAAAGCAGAAAATAACGAAGTCCACCAAGATGAGTATCACGGCCAAGGTGGTCCATTGAATGTGGCTAACCTTCGATCGCCAAGCCCGATGTTGGAACGTTACTTAACGGCGTGTGAGTCGATAGGGGTTCCTCGTAATGAAGACATCAATGGTGCGGCACAATTTGGGGCGATGCCGACTCAGGTGACTCAAATTAATGGCGAACGATGCAGTGCTGCCAAGGCTTATTTAACGCCAAACCTTTCAAGACCAAATCTAACGGTCGTGACCAAGGCAACCACGCATAAGGTCTTGTTTGAAGGCAAGAAGGCGGTTGGTGTCGAGTATGGTTCTAACGGCAAGCGTTATCAGATCCAATGCAACAAAGAAGTGATTCTATCCGCTGGCGCCTTTGGTTCCCCACAATTGCTGTTATTGTCGGGTGTCGGCGCTAAAGGTGAATTGGAGGCGCATGGTATCGAACAGGTTCATGAGTTGCCTGGAGTGGGTAAGAACCTTCAAGACCATATCGACTTAGTACATTCGTACAAGTGCAGTGAAAAACGTGAAACTTTCGGTATCTCGTTGCAAATGGCCTCTGAAATGACCAAAGCCTTACCGCTCTGGCACAAAGAACGCCGTGGCAAGATGACCAGTAATTTTGCAGAAGGGATAGGTTTTCTCTGTTCAGAAGATCATATCGCCGTGCCGGATTTAGAGTTTGTGTTTGTCGTCGCTGTGGTTGATGATCACGCCAGAAAAATACATACCAGTCATGGGTTTACCTCTCACGTCACCTTGCTACGACCGAAAAGCATAGGCACCGTAACGCTCAATAGTAGTGATCCTTATGATCCGCCTAAGATCGATCCTGCGTTTTTCAGTCATCCAGAAGACATGGAGATTATGGTTAAGGGCTGGAAGAAACAGTACCAAATGCTTGAAAGTGCGCCGTTTGATGACATCCGTGGTAATGCATTTTACCCAGTCGATGCAAGTGACGATAAGGCTATCGAGCAAGATATTCGTAACCGTGCGGATACCCAGTATCATCCAGTGGGAACTTGCAAAATGGGGTCTAATGATGACTCGCTGGCCGTGGTAGATAAAGACCTTAAAGTCTATGGATTGGATAATTTGAGAGTCATTGATGCTTCTGTGATGCCGACTTTGATTGGGGCAAACACCAATGCGCCAACCATTATGATTGCCGAGAAAGTCGCAGACCAGATCAAACAGGAATACGAGTTAGGTCAGCAAGAAGCTGGCATTAAAGCGAAAGGCGAAGCTGTGGTTTAAATCAAGAAGTTAAGTGATAACCATTAATAAAACAGTAGGTTAGAGAGTCTTGGTTTGATAAGACTCTCTAACCTATTTTTGTGTGCTTACTTAGAATTAAGTAATGCTAAATCGATAGCTTAACTAATAGTCTAAATAATAGTGTTATTTGGTTAGAGCTTGATTAAGCCACTGATCAAATTGGCCTTTTGGTAACGCACCGTTAATCGTATCGACACGTTTACCGTCTTTAAAGACCATTACCGTCGGAATACTTCTGATTTGATACATTGCGGCAAGCTGTTGCTGAGCTTCAGTATCAATCTTAATGAATCGAACATCTCCCGAACGCTCTTTAGCAACGTCACTGAACACTGGCGCAAAGCCCACACATGGGTTGCACCATGTCGCCCAGAAATCGACAACCACAGGCTGTGAACTGTTCAAAATAGATTGGAAATTAAGTGATGTTCCCTCTATAGGAGCGCCGTCGAGCAATGCTGTTTTGCATTTACCGCAGGTTGGGCTTTCTGAAATTCTTTCTGAAGGAACTCGGTTTACGCCATTACAAGAAGGGCAACGTGTGTTGAATGTAGACATAACTTTCTCTTTTTATTGTAACTCCGTTGCTAACGCGATTTACGAATCACGCACGGAGCGCTTATACTGTTTAAAACTAGAATACGATACTTAAATAAAAACAAACAATAAACAGGTAAATGATGACAAAATTTTACGCCGAAATTACTGGCTGGGGAAAGTGTCTGCCACCAGCCGTGCTGTCCAATGATGATTTAAGCACTTTCATTGATACGTCTGACGAGTGGATTCGAACTCGAACTGGTATCGAAAACCGTCGTATCAGTCATGTAAATACCTCTGAACTTGCGACTGTTGCAGCGAAACATGCAATGGCGTGTGCTGGCCTAACTGCTGAAGATATCGATCTTGTTATCATCGCGACGTGCAGCCCAGACTCACTTATCCCAAACACCGC
Source organism: Vibrio splendidus 12E03 (assembly GCF_000272105.2). Taxonomy (GTDB): domain Bacteria; phylum Pseudomonadota; class Gammaproteobacteria; order Enterobacterales; family Vibrionaceae; genus Vibrio; species Vibrio splendidus_I. The sequence continues at coordinate 41,044 of NZ_AJZD02000143.1, read as the reverse complement.
ATCTAAGGTTCAACAGAATCTAGGCATTAAGAGTGCAGCGGCTTTCGACCTTAATGCGGCATGTACTGGCTTCATTTACGGTGTTGAAACGGCGACTCGACTGATTCAAGCGGGTAACTACCGCAACGCTATCGTTGTGGGCGCAGAACGTTTGTCATTCTTCATTGATTGGACCAAGCGTGATACCGCGGTTCTTTTCGGTGATGGCGCTGGCGCTGTGGTTCTATCCCGCACCGAAGAACAAGTTGGCTTACAAGAAGCTCAGATCGGTTGTGATGCTGAAGGTCGTGATATTCTAGCGGTACCAAAATTCGGTACATCTATGGATCGTTTTGCTGCGGACAACGGTTATTGGGACTTTGACTTCGTTGGTAAAGAGATCTTCAAACGTGCGGTTAAAGGCATGGGTGCAGCAGCACACACAGTATTGAGCCGCACTGGCATCTCAACAGACAACATCGATGTAGTGATTCCACACCAAGCAAACATCCGAATCATTCAAACTCTGTGCGACATGGCGGGCATTGAACGTGAGAAAGCGTTTGTGAACATTCAAAACTACGGCAACACGTCGGCTGCGACTGTGCCAATTGCATTGTGTGAATCGTTAGAGCAAGGCTTTGTTAAACCTAACTCAAACATCCTTGTGGCGGCATTCGGTGCCGGTTTAACTTGGGGTGCTGGTCATATTAAATGGGGTAGCCGTGTTGAACCGTTAGGTCAGTCGGACGCTAAGCTTCCAGAAGCAGATAAGTCGGCTTTAGAGCTTTTAGAAAGAGCCATTTTACACTGTAAAACGCGTCCTAATTCTGAGAATGGGTAGTAGCATCGCGCAAGTTCGTTTTATGACAAAAGCCGACCTTGATGGGGCGGCTTTAGTTCACCAAGCTACTTTTGTTCGACAGCAAAACTCAAAAGATTGGTTACAATGTAACTTAAGCGCTGCACCACGCTTTCTTAACTTCGTTGCAGAGAGTGAAGGTGAGATTGTCGGCTACATAATTTGGGTGCAAAAGAGTGGGTTTAGACCTGAAGCTGTTTTGGAACTAGAGCAACTTGCTGTGTTACCGAGCGCGCAGGGGCAAGGATTAGGCAAAAAGCTGATTCTAGACTCCTTGCCCCAAGTGAAGCACAAGCTAGCAGAGCAAGGCTCGACACTAAAACATGTATTAGTGACCACCAGAGCAGACAACTTTGCACAAAAGCTCTATCAGTCGACATTAGGCGCTCAAGTCGAAACCACGATTTCAAACCTGTACTCTGCTGATGAAGTGCTTATGATAGCTCGCAATGTAGGTGAGCGAATCTGATCGCTGAGTTCTTAGAACCAATTATAATTAGCGATCTAAATTGATTTACGTTTAATTTGGGACTTCTACAGTCCCTTTTGTTATTTCTTAGGAAGTGTTTTGAAGAAAGTTTTAGCAATTGGCTACGTATGGCCAGAACCGAATTCATCGGCGGCTGGCAGCCATATGATGTCTCTATTACGTCTATTTAAGAGACAAGGTTGGTCAGTTGAATTTGCAACACCCGCTCAAGAAACCGAGCACATGATTGATCTCTCTGAAGAGGGCATTACAAGCCAATCTATACAGTTAAATTGCGATAGCTTTGACGATTATATTGAAGAGCTGCAGCCCGATGTCGTGATGTTTGACCGTTTTATGATGGAAGAACAGTTTGGTTGGCGTGTCGAGAAAGTATGCCCGAATGCCTTTAAGTTACTGGATACGGAAGACTTACAGTTTCTACGTAATGCTCGACACGAAGCCGTTAAGAAAGAAACGGAACTGACCAAAGCACACTTGTACAGCGACTTGGCTAAACGTGAAATTGCCGCGATTCTACGCTGTGATCTTTCGTTGATCATCTCAAGTTACGAGATGGAATTGCTCCAATCTCAGTTCAATATCGATCCAAAACTGTTACATCACCTGCCGTTCATGGTTGATCTCAACACGTTGCCTGAAAGTACGAAAAGCTTTGAAGAACGTAAGCATTTCATGACGATAGGTAATTTTAGACATGCGCCTAACTGGGATGCTGTGCTTCAGTTACAAAAGATTTGGCCAAAGATTCGTAAGCAGTTGCCTGATAGTGAACTTCATATTTACGGATCTTATCCGCCGCCGAAAGCAACCGCTTTGCATAATCCAAAAACCGGTTTCCATATCAAAGGTTGGGCTAAAGACGCTCAAGAAGTAATGGAACAGGCGCGTGTTTGTGTTGCGCCATTACGCTTTGGCGCTGGCATTAAAGGCAAGCTGCTTGATGCGATGAAGCTGCAAACTCCAAACGTGACCAGTGAAATTGGTAGTGAAGGCATGTTGCCGCAAGGTGAGTTGCAATGGCCGGGCGCTGTTGCAGACGATATCGACGCGTTTGTTGAAGCAGCTGTTGCTCTCTATAAAGATGAAGAGAAGTGGATTAAAGCTCAAAGCCAGTGTCATTCAATTCTTGAAGCGCACTATGAACAGAATCAACTGGGCGACAAATTGATCGAGCGTTTGATTGCGATAGAGTCCGAGCTTGAATCACATCGACTGGATAACTTCATTGGCTCTATGCTGAAGCACCACAGCATGGCGAGCACTAAGTACATGTCGCAGTGGATTGCTGAGAAGAACAAGATCAAATAGCTGTTCTTTTCCAAAGACAGAATAAATCTTAAGCCCTTAGGTTAACGCCTAGGGGCTTTTTCATGGGGGACGCTTTTCGACTTTTGGCTTTAGACACTAGATTTGCAAACCGAAACATAGCGCGTTACATTAGCATTGACTAATTTATATTTATTAGTAGACTCTAATTTAAATAGTGGTGAGTTAGATTTGAGTTTGTGGATAGGAGAGGTCAGTGATTAGTTTTATACCTTGGGATGCATTTTTTGGTGGCATGCTGCTAGGCGCGTCGGCAATTGTTCTGATGTTGGGCATCGGGCGAGTTGCGGGAATCAGCGGAATCGTTAGTCGCTTATTGCCATCTAGAAAGAATAAAAGCTTAGAATCAGGATCTGAATCCAGCTCGGACTTCCGCATTGAGAAAACCGAGAAACATTGGCGACTTGCTTTTGTTGTCGGAATGGTTGTGAGCGGTTGGTTGTTGATTCCAACTGGCTATCAACTTCCTCAGTTAGAAGAAATCAACTTTGCAGTGGTTATCATAGCCGGCCTTTTGGTGGGCTTCGGCACTAAGGTTGCAAATGGCTGTACGAGCGGCCATGGCATTGTGGGAATGGCACGTTTGTCTAAACGTTCAATTGTCGCGACTTGTGTGTTTATGGGTGTGGCAATGGCAACTGTGTTGGTTAAGAATCTGATTGGTTTGGGGGCGTAATGAAAAACTCTTCGTTTACTATCGTTATTGGCTTGCTCGCAGGTCTTCTTTTCGGCTCTGGCATGATCATTTCAGGCATGGTTGATCCGAACAAAGTACTTGGCTTTTTAGACATTACTGGCGACTGGGATATCAGCTTGGCATTCGTGATGGGTGGAGCGTTATTGGTGTTCGCACCGTTTTATCATCTGGTCATTAAAAAGCGCGCTCAAGCCATCAATGGCGAGCCGTTAGATAGCCATAACAATCCGCTAATCGACAGAAAGCTGATTCTAGGTTCAACTGCCTTTGGTTTAGGTTGGGGGATTGCAGGCTTTTGCCCGGGCCCAGCAGTAACCAGCCTTAGTGGCGGCAACCAAACGGTTTGGCTGTTCGTCTTAAGTATGCTGGTGGGAATGTGGCTGGCGGGACGAGCGAATAAAACCTGTTAGTAGAAAGCTTAACGCTGATTAAAGTGGCTTTGACGTCATTCGTTCTGAGCTGACCAAGTCTAGAGGTTGACTCGCTTTCAGAGAAAAGCCAGTCACCTCTTTTTTATATCTATCTGATAATCGTTGAAACTGGGCAATGGTCGCTAAGTTTGTAATCAAGCACATCCTGCGTTTCAAATACCTTCTGCTTTGCAGGAGAAGCATTTAGCGACTTACTCACTACAATATGATCAATCACAGAGCGGAACTGGTGCGTGCGATGGTTATTGCGGTTAGATCGCACCTTACAATCTGCTCGAGTTTTTCTTGTTGCCAACTGAGCATCGGTATTCTGCGTTATATCTTTCCACACCCAATCTCTTGAGTAGGATAGGTTATGGTTGAAATCGCCTAGTATCGCGTAATCCTGACCGTTTCTTTCTCTTTGTTGAATCCACTTATTAAGTTGTTGTGCTTGGTCTTTAAGTCTTGAACAATCGCGGTTCGACTTGTAAGCGCCGCTGCAACCCGCCTTTAAATGCACAGACAACATGTGAATCGGCTTGCTTTCCGTTTCTACGACCATGTAACTGGCAAACCTAAGCTTGCTGTTAGCGCTCGACTCCAGTGGGAAGTCAGCGTAGTCAGTGAGTGTGATTCCCCTACGAACCGCGAACCCTGTGTATTGGTTCACTTCTTTGAACTGATGGTTGCTGTTTTCTGGTAATGCTCGGTCAGACATCAATATCTTGTATTGATCGCTGGCGATGCGCTGAATGGCATTTACGTCGTCGACTTCTTGAAAGGCGACCACATCCGCATTTAAGGATTGAAAGTATTCTTCAAGTTTGTCGAAATCAGCTTGATCACGTTGGGCAGAAAACTTATTCACAGCCTCGTTGGTTGATAACCATTCGATATTCCAACTGGATATGGTCAAAGGTTCAGCAAATGTCTGGCTAATGAGTAAGCAACCTAACATTATCCAGTTTTGAAGTCGTTTCATCCCAAATATCCCTAATTTTGTCGTCCAATTTAGTTGAGCCGTTATCCTACAACACTTACCAAAAATTCAACTCTTTTTAGTGATTTTTTTATTGTTACATTGTTTCTTTTCGACTTGAGAACTAGCGTAATAATATTGAATTGATCTTAGTCAGCGTGAGAGTTTTATTGATCCAAATCAATACTCAAAGTTGGTGGTTCTCGTTAAATACGCCACAATATCTAGTGTTAGTTAAACGATAAATCGCTCTATATAGTGTGTTTGTGGATAAGTCTGTGAATACCTCAAGAGTAAGGAGAAGTGGTGAAATCAATCGTAATCAAGCGTGATGGCTCAAGAGCTCCATTCAGTAGAGATCGCATCCAAGCTGCAGTGGAAGCAGCGTCAGACAAAGCCGATAAGGAAATTGCTATTTATGCACTGAATGTGGCATTAGCAGTTGAGTTGAAGCTCGAAGACTACGATGAAGTTCATATCTCTGAAATTCAAACCATGGTCGAGAACGAGCTAATGCAGGGACCATACAAGTCTCTAGCTCGTGCCTACATTGAATATCGTCATGACCGCGACATCGCCCGTGAGAAGCAAAGCGCTTTAACTCGTGAGATCGAAGGTTTGATCGAAGAAAGCAATGTTGATCTGATCAATGAGAATGCCAACAAAGACGGTAAAGTTATCCCAACTCAGCGTGACTTGCTGGCGGGTATCGTGGCTAAACACTATGCAAAAACTCACATTTTGCCGCGTGACATCGTACAAGCTCACGAGTGTGGTGACATTCACTACCACGATCTAGATTACGCACCGTTCTTCCCAATGTTTAACTGTATGCTTATCGACTTGAAAGGCATGTTAACGCATGGCTTCAAGATGGGTAACGCGGAAATCGACACACCTAAGTCGATTTCTACGGCAACAGCGGTAACTGCGCAAATCATCGCGCAAGTGGCGAGCCACATTTACGGCGGCACAACGATTAACCGTATCGACGAGGTTTTAGAACCTTACGTGATGGCGAGTTACGAAAAGCACTTATCGCTAGCGAAAGAGTGGGACATTCATAGCCCAGAAGCTTTTGCTATCTCTCGTACCGAGAAAGAGTGTTACGACGCGTTCCAATCTTTGGAATACGAAGTAAACACGCTACACACGGCTAACGGTCAAACACCATTCGTTACGTTTGGTTTTGGTCTAGGCGAAAGCTGGGGTTCAAAACTTATCCAGCAATCTATCTTGAAGAACCGCATCGCAGGTTTGGGTAAGAACCGCAAAACAGCGGTATTCCCTAAACTGGTGTTTGCAATCAAAGATGGTTTGAACCACCAGAAGCAAGATCCAAACTACGACATCAAGCAATTAGCGCTTGAGTGTGCGTCTAAGCGTATGTACCCAGACATTCTTAACTACGACAAAGTAGTAGAAGTGACAGGGTCATTTAAAACGCCTATGGGTTGCCGTAGCTTCTTGAATACTTACGAAGAAAACGGTGAGTTGATTCACGAAGGCCGTAACAACTTAGGTGTTGTTAGCTTGAACTTGCCACGTATCGCGATTAACGCGAAGCAAGATATGGTTAAGTTCTACGAACTGCTTGACGAAAAACTGAAGCTGGCTCGTCGCGCTCTAGAAACTCGTATTTCTCGTCTAGAAAACGTGAAAGCGCGTGTTGCCCCAATTCTATACATGGAAGGTGCGTGTGGCGTTCGCTTGAAAGCAGACGACTCTATTGCCGATATCTTCAAGAACGGCCGCGCGTCTGTTTCTCTTGGTTACATTGGTATCCACGAAGCGATGACAGCACTTTACGGTACTGACGTTCACTTGTACGACGATGGCGAAATGCGTGCTAAAGCGCTTGAGCTGGTGGAGTACATGAAACGTGAAGTGGAATCTTGGACGAAAGAGACAGGTTACGCATTCAGCCTGTACGGCACACCAAGTGAAAACCTATGTAGCCGTTTCTGCAGCATCGATACCAAAGAGTTTGGTGTGATTGATGGTGTAACGGACCGTGGTTACTACACAAACAGCTTCCACCTAGACGTACAGAAGAAAGTGAACCCATACGACAAGATCGATTTCGAGATGCCTTATCCTGAAATCTCTAGCGGCGGCTTCATCTGTTACGGTGAATTCCCGAACATGCAGAAGAACATCGAAGCACTGGAAAACGTATGGGACTACAGCTACACGCGTGTACCTTACTACGGTACGAATACACCGATTGATGAGTGCTACGAATGTGGTTACAACGGCGAATTTGACTGTACAAGTAAGGGCTTTACGTGTCCTAAGTGTGGCAACCACGACTCAACGAAAGTATCGGTAACACGTCGTGTTTGTGGTTACCTTGGTAGCCCAGATGCACGACCATTTAACTTCGGTAAGCAAGAAGAAGTTAAACGCCGCGTGAAGCATCTTTAGTCAGCTCTAAGATCATTCGCTAGCTTACTTAGAAGAGCTAGGTTTCCAAGAAATAAAATTGGTATCGGCACTATGTCGATACCAATTCATTTGTTTCAGCTGTGATAACACGTCACTTCAAACTATTAAGCAATAACGAGTTTTCAATACTGCCTTATGAATTATCATCAATATCACCCAATCGACGTTGTAAACGGCCCAGGAACACGCTGCACCTTGTTTGTGTCGGGTTGTGTACACCAATGTCGCGGGTGTTATAACCAATCAACGCAAAGGTTGGACTCTGGGCATTTGTTTACTCAAGAACTGCAAGACCACATTATTGCAGATCTGAATGATCCGCGAATCAAACGTCGTGGTTTATCGCTTTCTGGTGGTGATCCTCTTCATCCTGCGAATGTGTCTGAAGTGCTAAAGCTTGTTCAGCGTGTAAAAGCAGAATGTGAAGGCAAAGATATCTGGATGTGGACCGGTTATGAGCTCGACGAACTGGATGAAAAACAGAAGCAAGTGCTGGAATACGTCGATACTTTGATTGATGGTCGTTTTGAACAAGACAAAGCGGATCCGATGTTGGATTGGCGTGGCAGTTCAAATCAAATCATCCATCGATTTACTGATATATAACGGTTGTCGTGACTTAGCACACTCGTAAAACGAAAAAGGGCGTCATGGTTAGCGCAATGCAACCAATCGGCTCTTGGGTGTGAGTTCTTTTCGTTTATTCGCTTAAACCGCCATTCAAGCAGCGACCTGATCTGGCTCTTCTATTAAGTTATTGATCCATTTCTTAGAGTGAATCCGCTGGCTAGTTAAAGCTATCTTCACTAACTCCTCCAGTAACACAATCATCAACACCCATTCTAAAGACCAGCCAAGCACTAAAGCGGTGAAATAGGCGAGGGGGATACCAATCGCCCACTGGCCGAATATGTCGATGAAGATGCTGTAGTTGATGTCTCCACCACTTTTTAACACACCTCCGATCCCAACCATGTTGAAGACTCTCAATATCATCCCAGCCGCCATCACCAAGGCGACGTTGACCGCTGTGCCTTTGAGTTCCAAGTGCGTTAAATCGATTAATTGAACAATGGCTGGCTTGGCTATAAAACACAGCACAGCCAATAGTGACGCGAGCGCACAACTCACAAGTACATAGCCCCAAGCGGTATTTTCAACACGTTGATAGTTCTTCGCACCAATCTCGTTGCCTAGAATGATCGAGGCGGCAACAGCAAAGCCTAAGAAGGCTGAAATTAAGATACTTTCCACTGGCGATAACAGTGAGATGATCGCAAGTTCACCAACGCCAATCTGACCGACAATGATGTTGTATATCAGTATTCCACCAGCCCAAGCCGTATCGTGAACTAACATAGGAATCGCGATCTTGAAGTACTTCTTCCGGTGCTTGGGTAAGATTGCGTCACGCCAACTCTCTATTGTAGGGAATAGATGCGCGTAATGTTTTCTCGCCATAACAAGCAATGCAATCGTCTGAAAGAATCGTGAAACCGTGGTGCCAATCGCTGCGCCAATCACGCCGAGTTCTGGAAAGCCAAATAGTCCGAAGATCAACAGGGCATTGAGAGTCGCATTAACGATGATTGCCCAGATACTGATCTTGGTTGGTAATTTGGCTTCACCGACCGATCGCAATGCGCTTTCTAGTGGAACTACGATCGCGGTACCAATAAGGCTGGCGCCTGTTATCCAAAGGTAATTCGTTGCCAATCGGACGTAATCAGGGTCTGAGGCCACCACAGACACGACTGATTCAGGAACCAATGTGTAAATCAAAACAAAAGGGATGATGGCAAAGATAGACAAAGCCCAAGATTGCGACAGGACACGTCGAATGCCATTGAAATCGCCCGCACCAAAATATTGCGAAGCTAGCACACTGACTGCACCACTGATTCCCGATACCATGATCAAGTTAAAGAAGAAGATACGGTTGCCAACGCCAACAGCAGCGGTTGCAGAATCACCCAGTTGGTTAACCATAAAAATATCGACTACGCCAAGTAATGAAAACAACATGGTTTGTAGCGATACAGGCAAACCGATGTGTAAAAGCTTTTGCCAAAAATCTTTGTCTAGATGACGATATGTCGAGCGCATCGCATTTCCCCTGTGGTTAATATGCGAGAAGTTTATCGGCATTTGTTTTGCCTGTATTGTTCAGGTTCATCACAAACTTTTGCCAAACTATCTATTTTTAAAAGCTGTCTATTTTTCAAAACGATCTGTTTTAAAAATCATCTACTTCAAAATTATCGAATGACTAATGTGGCGATTTAATTGAAGACAAACCTAATGAGCGACCAGTGAAATGAGTGAGAAACACGAAAGGTATGAGATCTCTGATCTGACACACCAAGAGTTTGTCGATCAAAGCCATGTATTGGCATTCGAAGAATTGGGTATCGTTCAGTGTGGGACGGCGTCGTGCCGAGATTTCTTTTCTGTCCATCGGAAGAATCCACAGAAACACATGCTGCTATACACGGTTAGGGGCAAAGGGTGGTTAGAAAGTGGGGCGTGTCGCTATATTCTAGAGCCAGGGTCATGCATTATAGTTCCTGCGGGCACAGAAAATGGCTTTGGGATTGAAGAAGAGACATGGCAAATCGCATGGATCTTTCTCTCGCCCGATAAACAATGGGACAAAGTGGTGAGTGATGAAGTGAGTTACACGTTGTCTCCGGCCGCAGAAGTCGTCTCGTCGTGCATTTACACTCTATTGAGAAGCATTGCCTTACCCATCAATTTGGGGGGAGCGATCGCCAATCACAGTGTCGCTCAAATAGAGTACATGATTAATGCCCCAGTCCCGCAGCAGAAATCACGTAATTTAATTCGTTTAAGACGCGTGTTCGACAACGTACAAAAGCAGCTCCATAAAGAGTGGAATGTTCACGAGCTTGCGAGCTTGTTCCCGTGCTCAGAGCCGCATTTCCATCGTTTGTGCCAGCGCTATTATTCACACAGCCCAATGACTCATATCATGCGCATGAGAATGGAATACGCAGCACGTTTATTGAAATCGAGTGACTGGTCGATTCAACACATCGGCGAGATTGTGGGTTATCCGAATGCGGCTAACTTTAGTACTCGATTTAAAGTTTGGTCGGGAATGACACCAAGGCAATTCAAACAAGACATTTAGCCGAAAATCAACAAGGTACTTTTTAAACAAGCTACTGATCTTTTGATTAAGCATTAAAATTGTTCGAAATTTGCGCTGTTTCGTGACGTAAAATGACCAATCTCTGATTACTTATTCTAACTAAGCGCTTCTATTAAAAAATGTTTCTGATTTGTCTACGATAATGTTAACGTGAAACTCATTACTTGAATTTCAAAGGGTTGTGACTTTCATGTTTTCACATCTACCAAAACCAACTTTAGATCCAATTCTATCTCTTTCTGTTGCTTACCGCGGCGATACTCGTACTGATAAAGTCGACTTAGGCATTGGCGTTTACAAAAACGACCAAGGCGAAACACCGATCATGAAAGCCGTTTCTAAGGCTCAAGATATCGTTGTTGAAACACAGAAGACTAAAGCGTACGTTGGCCTAGCAGGCTGTGAAGAGTTTAATCAGAGCATGGTTGATCTGCTGCTTAAAGGGACTTCTGCAATGGATCGAGTTGCTGCGATTCAAACACCGGGTGCAAGTGGTGCACTTCGCATGTTGGGTGACTTAATGAAAGTTTCTCAACCAGACACCACGGTTTGGATTTCAAACCCAAGCTACGTTAACCACAAGCCGGTGATGGAAGCAGCTGGCTTAAAAGTTCGATACTACAATTACTTCAGTCCTGAAACGAAGCAAGTTGATACTGCTAAAATGTTGGATGACCTTTCAAAAGCGGGTCCATCAGACGTGGTACTACTGCACGGTTGCTGTCATAACCCAACGGGTGCGGATATCAACTTTGAAGCGTGGCAGGAAATCACCAAATTATCTCAGAAGAATGGTTTCTTACCGTTCGTTGATATTGCCTACCAAGGCTTTGGTGATGGCTTAGAAGAAGACGCAAAAGGTCTTCAACACATGGCTAACAACGTCGAAGAGATGTTGATTACCACATCTTGCTCGAAGAACTTCGGTTTATACCGTGAAAGAACGGGCGCAGCTATCGTGATTGGCAAGAACAGCGAACATGTTGGCAATGCTAAAGGTAAGCTTCTTACGCTTGCTCGTTCAACCTATACAATGCCGCCAGATCATGGTGCCGCTTTGGTTAAAACAATTCTTCAGAATCAAGAGCTAACCTCGATTTGGAAGCAGGAATTGAGTGAAATGCAGCAACGTTTGTTAAATCTGCGCCAAAGTTTATGTGATGAATTGCGAAATACTTATAACACGTCACAATTTGACTTCATTGAAAGCCATAAAGGCATGTTTAGTGTACTAGGCTTTAAAGAAACTCAAATGAATCAATTACGTGAAGAATATGGAGTCTATGGTGTTGGTGATGGACGCATCAATATCGCAGGCCTTTCCGAATCTCATATTCCTTATGTAGCAAAAGCGATAGCCAACGTTTCAAAATAGAAGGTGACTGAATGTATAACTGGAAAGCGATTGTAGTTTTAATGCTAAGTGGTGGCCTGTTTGCTTGTTCGGCTACAACTCAAGCTCCTGTTGAGCCAGAGCAAAAGCCTCAAGTAGAACAACCTGTTGTTGATGACTCTTCGAAGACTGACGAAACTGAAGGCGAGAAAGTAACGGAACCTACAGAGAAGCCTGAAGAAGTAAAATCGACAGAGCCAGAAGCGAAACCAAAGCCTGAAGAAAAGCCAGCTCCAAAGCCGACTAAAACAAGCGATGGCAAACTGATTCTTGGTGAAGAAGAGTGGGTGTTTGTTCCTGGCTTGAAAGAAGCGTTTAAAGCACGTGTAGATACAGGTGCAACAACATCTTCAATCAGTGCGGTTGATATTGTTGATTTTGAACGTGACGGCAAAGACTGGGTTAAGTTCAAAATCGAACACGACGGCATCAGAACGGAAGAGATCAGCTTACCGGTAGAGCGTTGGGTTAAGATCAAGCAGTCGAGCGCGGAAGGTACACAGCGACGTGCTGTGGTTGTCGCTTCAATTCAAATAGGTGACCTGAAAGACAAGACTGAGTTTACTCTAGCGGACCGAACGCATCTTTCTTTCCCACTTCTGTTGGGTAGAAGCTTCTTTAGAGATGTTGCGGTAGTGGATGTAAGCCAAAAATACGTTCAAAAGAAAATTACTAAATAACAAGTTCTGCTCGTCATCAAAGCTTTTCGTTTTGAAGAGCTATGGTTTCAAAAGTGACGAGCTTAAAAGACTTTTAGTGTTGTTACAATGAGATCCCTTCTAGTTCTGCTGGAGGGGATTTTTCTATTTACACCCCAATAACGTATGAAAAGCATCTAAATGGTCTATGTTTACGATTCGTTTACTGTTTAGCCTCGACAACGTGATCGAGATCTCTATATAATCCGCGCTTCGATTTTTGTTTAATCCATACTTTCGTACTTCTTATTTAGGTTCTTGAAATAGCCTAATAATTATCTGTCAGTACACGCTTAGGAATTAGTTCTTTGATATCTACCGCGAACATCACAATGCAATTTGGCGCAGAGCCGCTGTTTGAAAACATCTCTGCTAAATTTGGTAACGGCAACCGTTATGGTTTGATCGGCGCTAATGGTTGCGGAAAATCAACGTTCATGAAAATCCTAAGTGGCGCATTAACGCCAAGCTCGGGCAACGTTTCTATCACTCCAGGAGAAAAACTGGGTGTGCTAAGCCAAGATCAGTTCGCTTTCGAACAGTACAGCGTTATCGACGTTGTGATCATGGGCGACAGAAAACTTTGGGAAGTAAAACAAGAACGTGACCGCATTTACTCTTTACCAGAAATGAGCGAAGACGACGGCATGAAAGTCGCAGAACTTGAAAGTGAATTCGCGGAAATGGATGGCTACACAGCAGAAAGCCATGCTGGCGACATCCTAATTCAAGCGGGTATTGAAGAAGAGTTCCATTTCGGCTTGATGCAGCAAGTTGCTCCTGGTTGGAAACTGCGTGTGCTATTGGCACAAGCTTTGTTTGCAAACCCAGATATCCTGCTTCTTGATGAACCAACCAACAACTTGGACATCCACACGATCAACTGGCTTGCTGAAGAGCTAAACCAGCGTAAATGTACAATGATCATCATTTCGCACGATAGACACTTCCTGAATTCTGTGTGTACGCACATGGCCGATATCGACTACGGTGAGCTCCGTGTTTACCCTGGTAACTACGAGTACTTCCTAGAAGCATCTGGCTTGATTCGTGAACAGCTTCTAGCAAGCAACGCTAAGAAAGCGGCTGAAATCAGCGAGCTTCAAGATTTCGTAAACCGTTTTGGTGCTAACGCATCTAAAGCAAAACAAGCAAGCTCTCGCGCTAAGAAAATGGACAAAATCACGCTTGATGAAGTGAAATCATCGAGCCGTATGAGCCCATCTATTGATTTTGGCGAAGGTAAGAAACTACACCGTCAAGCGCTTGAACTTCAAGACCTTGGTCACGGCTTCGATGGTGAAACATTGTTTGCTGGTGGTAACATGCTACTTGAAGCAGGTACTCGTCTTGCGGTTATCGGTGAGAACGGTGTGGGTAAAACCACGCTGCTACGTTGCCTAGTTCAAGAGCTAAAACAAAATGAAGGTATCGTTAAATGGTCAGAAAACGCATCGGTAGGTTACTGTCCACAAGATAGTACGTCTGACTTTGATAACGACCTGAGCATCTTCGATTGGATCTCACAATGGCGCACAGTGAAGCACGATGACCTGATGGTACGTGGCATTCTAGGCCGTTTATTGTTTACTGCTGATGATGCAAACAAGAAAGCGCGTAACTGTTCTGGTGGTGAAAAGAACCGTCTGTTATTCGGCAAGCTAATGATGCAAGACATCAACGTGCTTGTAATGGACGAACCAACTAACCACATGGACATGGAGGCAATCCAAGCCCTTAACGACGCGTTGAAGGTTTACACGGGCACGCTGATCTTCGTAAGCCATGACCGTGAGTTCGTTTCTTCACTGGCAACACACATCATCGATGTAAAAGATCAACAGCTAGTGAGCTTCCAAGGTACTTATGAAGAGTACTTAGATCATCAGAAAAAGATGCTGATGGTTAATTTATAAAGCAAGTCGCTGGCTCAGGTCGTGAACGACTAAAAGCCAGCGAAACTAACAAACAAAAAAGCCCCGAACATTAATATGTTCGGGGCTTTTCTATGTAATACGTATAGCTATTTATTACTCAGTAATTGAAATCTAGATTAGAATCCGAATCGAGCCGACATTAAGATTTGGTGGCCATATGTGCCGTTATTGCGCATATCAAGACCAACAGACAGTTGATCAGTTGAATGGAAACGAGCACCGATACCCACAATTGAACGGGTGTCATCGTTGTCGATCAGTTGACCAAGGCGTGCGTTAACTTCAACGTTTGCCATTAACCACGCTCTCAAACCGATGTTGATTTCAGTCTTGATGTGATTGTCGTCATTACGTTCAATGTTGTGTAATAGCATTTGACCCGTAACGTCAGCAAATTGACTAATTGGGCCGTTGAACCCCATACCTACCGCTGCATCCCAGTCACTTTCAAACTCTGAATCGATACGAGCAACAAAGTGAGAGTTCTGAGTGAACATTGTTGTGACTTCACCACCGAAAGTACTTGGGCTAGTACCCATGCGCAGCTCGAATGTGTTGTAGTTAAAGTTGTTTGCAGACGCAGAGAATGAACACAGTGCAGCGAGTCCTAAAAGGACAGTCTTATTCGTGCAACCTAGCATGGTGACTCCATATAAATTGTATTTTTCGGCAGTATAATACAAAAAAGCCTGCAATATGCAGGCCAATTATTTGAAGTCAGTATTTTTATATTAATCGCTTATAGAACCTGGATGTGGTCCACTTCGATTTCCGGTGTCTTGCCGCCTTCATATTCGCCGAAGATACGAACTTTTGTATCAGCGGTCAGTGGTTGTGCTAGGCGGATATCATCATCCAGTTCGATTTGAATTTCACTCTGGCCATCAGAGAAGACAAACGTGTCATTCTTTAGTTGACGAACAATCTTGCCATCCACAATTGCTTCTTGCTCTGCGAACATGCTTGTGTCGGCAAGTAGTGTCGCAACAGAAACGGTTTCAATCGGTCCAGTATAAGCAATAGTGCTTTCGTGCTTGCTGTTGAGATTATTATTGTTGTGGTCACTAGCCATTGCGAAAGTAGGAGCAAGGATAATAGTAGATGCGATAGCTAATACAGTTTTTTTCATGGTGAATCCCTTAATGTTGTTTTTAGTAGAAACGTTTTTCTGAATTTGAAACGTTTCTTTTCGTTAGTACGTTTTTTGTTGAAGCGCCTGTTATCGTTCACAAGCTTCGTTTCGATGGAGCTATTAAACAACACTGGGGTTGAATCCAGAGTGAGTAACGCATTCATTTTCCATTCATTTTATTGAGCATCTACTCGGCAATGACGTTAAGATGGTCGCAGAGAAATATTGTCCATAGCTAAAAATTGAAAATTAAGAAATTAAGAAATTAAGGATTTAAGTACAGATGCGATCACCGTTAAACGCCCTTATGGTCCAAGGGACAACGTCAGATGCCGGAAAAAGTGTTTTGGTGGCAGGTTTATGCCGTGTTTTGGCAAGGAAAGGAATCAAAGTGGCACCTTTCAAGCCACAAAACATGGCGCTGAACAGTGCTGTGACAAAAGATGGTGGCGAAATTGGTCGCGCTCAAGCCGTTCAGGCGCAAGCTTGTAATATAGAGCCAACCGTTCACATGAACCCTGTATTGCTAAAGCCTAATTCAGATACCGGCGCGCAAGTGATTCTGCAAGGCCGAGCGCTGAGTAACATGGAAGCGATGGGATATCATGATTACAAGAAAGTTGCGATGGATACGGTTATCGATTCGTTTGACCGACTTTCTGAAGAATATGAAAGCGTGATGATTGAGGGTGCGGGTAGCCCAGCCGAAATCAATCTTCGCGAAAATGATATCGCTAACATGGGATTTGCAGAGACAGCGGACATCCCAGTGATCATCGTTGCTGATATTGACCGTGGTGGCGTTTTTGCGCATCTCTACGGCACATTAGCTCTATTGTCTGAATCCGAACAAGCTCGTGTAAAAGGCTTTGTGATAAATCGTTTTAGAGGCGATATCGCACTTCTTCAATCTGGCCTAGATTGGTTAGAGGAGAAAACCGGCAAGCCAGTTATTGGTGTTTTGCCATATCTGCATGGTTTTAACTTAGAAGCGGAAGATGCCATTACCTCTGCTCAAGAGTCTGACGGAGAAGCTAAGCTTAAGGTGGTGGTGCCAGTGCTAACCCGAATCAGCAACCATACAGACTTTGACGCGTTAAGACTGAATCCTTCGATTGATTTACGTTATGTCGGTAAAGGTGAACGTGTAAACAACGCTGATTTAATTATCTTGCCGGGTACAAAGTCGGTAAGAGCAGATTTGGATTACCTAAAACAACAAGGCTGGGATAAAGATATTCAACGCCACCTGCGCTTAGGCGGCAAAGTAATGGGTATCTGCGGCGGCTATCAAATGTTAGGTAACATTATTCACGATCCTGATGGCGTTGAAGGGGAACCCGGCAGCAGCGAAGGGTTAGGATATCTGAATACTGAAACGACCCTTACACAGCAGAAAACCTTAACCAACGTACGCGGCACTATGACGCTGGATGGCAAAACAGCACAAGTAAAAGGGTATGAAATCCACGTAGGCAAGACTGATGTCAAAGAAACAGCCTTACCGGTTCAGTTAGAATCTCGCAGCCTAGATGGCGCTGTGAATCAAGATAACTCGATTTTTGGTACTTACGTGCATGGCGTATTCGACAACAGTGATGCGTTATCGCTGATTTGCGAATGGGCAGGAGCCAGCGATGTGACCGCGATTGACCACGAACAGCTTAAAGAGCTGGGTATTAATCGAATCGCTGATGCCATCGAAGAGTACTTAAATCTTGACCTGCTTTGGCCAGAATTAACCGTTTAAGCCGCCAATTAGAAGTTAACTAAAGAACCTAAACGAACAATAGATAAGTGATAACAATGATAAAGCGAGTCTTCCTTTTAACCATGGCCTTAACTTCGGCATTGAGTTCTAGTCATCTTTTTGCTGCCGAAAAGCTACGAGTTTACGCTGCATCGTCGATGACTAATGCGGTTAATCTGTTGGTTGAAGAGTTTGAGAAAGACCATTCTGTCGATGTGATTCCTGTGTACGCGAGTACGTCGTCTTTGGTACGACAAATCGAAAGAGGAGCACCAGCAGACATTTTTATCTCGGCAAATGAAAAATGGATGACGCATTTAGTCGATCGCAAATTTGTTTCTAGTGACAATGTCACAAATCTTTGCGAAAACGAACTGGTACTGATTTCACCGAACGAGACATCGGTAACATTAGATCTATCAAAAGGTGAGCAATGGGCTGAACTGCTTACTAATGAAAGGCTTGCAGTGGGTAACACCATGTCGGTTCCTGCTGGTATCTATGCAAAAGAAGCGTTAGAAACGTTAGGTGTATGGGACGATGTGAAGACTCGATTAGCACCAAGTAACAATGTTCGTATGGCCTTAGCCTTAGTCGAGCGTAGTGAAGCTAAGCTTGGCATTGTCTACAAAACGGATGCGTTGCTTTCTAAAGAAGTAAACCTAGTGTCGGCCTTCCCATCAGATTTGCATACGCCAATACGTTACCCTGTAGCGAAATTGAGCGATAAAGTCGTTGCAGAAGAGTTCTATACTTTCCTAAAGAGCCAAAAAGCGAAAGACTCCTTGAACAGTTTTGGATTTGAAGTGCGTTAGATGATGTATTTATCGGAATACGAATACCAAGCCTTAATGCTGAGCTTAAAAGTCGCTGGATTTGCCATCTTATGGCTTATCCCAATCGGCATTGGTTTAGCATGGCTACTTGCTAAGAAGCAATTTGTAGGCAAGAGCATTGTAGAGAGCATTGTCCATTTACCCTTGGTACTTCCACCTGTGGTCATCGGCTATTTACTGTTAGTGATGATGGGCAGGCAAGGCATCATCGGCTCGTGGCTTAATGACGTGTTTGGTATTGTGTTCAGCTTTAGCTGGAAGGGCGCAGCACTCGCTTGTGTGGTTGTGGCGCTGCCATTGATGGTTCGCTCTATTAGATTGAGCCTAGAAACCGTAGACAGTAAACTTGAAGAGGCTGCTGCCACATTAGGCGCTTCACCTCTTCGTGTGTTTTTCACGATCACTTTACCCTTGATGATCCCAGGGATCATTACCGGCACCATGCTTTCATTCGCAAGAAGCCTAGGGGAGTTTGGCGCGACCATCAGCTTCGTTTCAAATATTCCCGGAGAAACTCAAACCATTCCATTGGCTATGTATACCTTTATTGAAACCCCTGGTGCGGAAATGGAAGCGGCGCGTTTGTGTGTCATTTCTATTGTGATAGCGCTGGGTTCATTGATGCTTTCTGAGTGGCTTAACAAAAAGTCGGCACAACGCTTGGGAGGCAATGCATGAGTGCTTTGATCCTTCAGTATCAGCAACAACTTGGTGAAACCTTCTTTGATATCGATTTGGAATTACCAAGTAGCGGCATTACGGCAATCTTCGGTCGTTCTGGTGCGGGTAAAACCTCACTTATCAATGTGATCAGTGGCCTTAAACAGCCCGATAAAGGTTTGATCAGCGTATCTGGCACCACACTGTTCGATAGTCAAAATGGCATTAATTTGCCGACTCACCAACGCAACGTCGGTTATGTGTTCCAAGAGTCGCGATTGTTCCCACACATGAAGGTGACGGCGAACCTTAAATACGGCATGAAAAGCGTCGATAAATCGCATTTTGACCAAATTGTCTCGTTGTTATCTTTGGGTTTGTTACTTGATCGTTATCCAGCTCGCTTATCTGGCGGAGAGAAGCAGCGTGTGGCCATTGGCCGTGCACTGTTATCTAAGCCAAGCATTCTGTTGATGGATGAGCCTTTAGCGTCTCTTGACTTGCCTCGTAAGCGCGAAGTGATGCCATTTCTGGAAAACTTATCCGAAACCGTCCAAATACCGATCATCTATGTCACTCATAGCCTCAATGAAATTTTACGCTTGGCAAATCACCTTGTGATTATTGACCAAGGCAAAGTGATTTCGTCGGGTGTGACGGAAGAGGTTTGGGCATCGAGAGCCATGCAACCTTGGCAATCTTTCTCAGAGCAAAGCTCGTTGTTTGAAGCGACATTAGCGGAACACAATGACGATTATGCGCTGTCTCGCCTGATGCTAGGAAAGTCGACGTCGTTATGGGTTCAGAAAGTATCGAGTGAGCTTGGTACGACAGTGAGGTTGCAAGTTAGGGCAAATGATGTCTCTATCACGCTAGAACAGCCGAAAGGAACTTCGATACGTAACATCCTTCCTGTCACCATTAAAAGCGTAGAGACGCACCAACAAGGCACAAATAAGCAGAGTGTCGCTGTCGAGCTAGAGTTAGAGTCTGGATGCTATCTATGGGCAACCATTACATTGTGGGCGCTGGATGAGTTGAATCTAGAAATCGGGCAGCGTGTTTACGCTCAAATTAAAGGTGTGAGTGTCGCTCAAAGAGATATTGCGGTAACGCATTAAACCTGACAAGGTCAGCTTTTCGATATTGTCGCGATACTGCCGGTTCTAGGTTCTGAAAATACGATCTTGATTCCATGAATGGATACATGCGTCATTTTTATACGGTATAACTGCCAGTTTTTAGCCACACTATATGAGTGTTAATGCATTTTATTTGTCGAATTATACAAACATTAGCAACAAGAAAATACAGACGTAACGATCGACGAACAGCAAGACGTACAGAAAATAGCGGATATAAAAAAGCCGCGTGTTTAATGCAACATGCGGCTTAATCTTAAGTATTACTGTTAGCGCTCTGCCTAGATTTAGGCGATTAGCGACTTACTTAGTAAAAACTTCTTTGAAATCACGTTTCAAGATTGCATCACGACGAGCTTTCTTGATTTGTTTAACCATGTCTTTTACACAGTTGTGTAGAACTTGGTCTAGCAGTTGAGCACGGTACTCTTCTTTTTCTTCGTCAGTCATGTCTTCTGGAAGTTTAAGAGTAGGGAACTCTTCCATCACGTTAACACCAGCGAAAGCTTGACTAACTGAGATTAGAGCGTGGAACTGTTCGAAGTTGTCTAAAACATTTTGTGCGCTTGCTGGAAGGCTGTCCCAAGCTTCGCGTACTGCTTCTTCAGACACTTCGTGAATAGAAGTAACCATAAAGTGCATCTCTTTTGGCACGCCATCAAATTCGATAACTTGACGAAGTTCTGGTGAGATGGTGGTTAAATCGATTTCTTGTTGTTCGTTGTTTGTAGCGTCTGACATAGTATTTCTCTTTAAAAAGAAACAATGCTAAAAAGATCTGTAAAAAAGTCAATATAATATAGAGATTAGGGCATGATTTAAGCCCAAATTTGAGCTACTTTGAATATTCAACACTAGATAAAGGTGATGTGATGATAGAAAAGGGATCTTCGATGCGCATATTGCTGGTTGATGATGTTCAACTAGATAGGATGCAACTTGCTATCCGACTCAAGCAACTGGGTCATATTGTGGAAGCTGTTGGTAGCGGAAAAGAAGCCCTGAACGTTTATTCTGAGTTTGATCCTGAACTTGTGTTACTTGATATCAGTATGCCAGAGATGGATGGTTTTGAGGTGGCTAACGAGGTTCGTAGGCAATTTCCAGAATGGGTTCCGATCATCTTTCTAAGTGGCCACGAAGAACCTGAGATGATCGCGAAAGCGATTGACGCTGGTGGTGATGATTACCTGATCAAACCGGTAAACAAAGTTGTTTTAAATTCTAAGTTGATTGCGATGCAGCGTATCGCGCACATGAGACGAGAGCTAAAACAAAGCACAGCCAAACTCGAAGAACTGAACATCCTTCTGCAGCAACAAGCCAATGAAGATGGCTTGACCAAATTGAACAACCGTCGATATATGGACACTAAGCTTGAAGAGAGCATTGCGTGGCATGGAAGGCGTAATATACCCATGACAGTTATATTGCTAGATGTAGACTTCTTTAAGCCTTACAACGATAATTACGGTCATATTCAAGGGGATAAGTGCTTGCAAGGGCTTGCCGATACCTTGAAGCAGCTTTTTGTACGTGCGGGAGAGTTTGTCGGTCGCTACGGCGGTGAAGAGTTTGTTCTTATCCTAAGTGACACAGACAGCGATGCTGCTATGTTGCAGGCGACACGTATAAAAGAAGCGTTGCATGAAATGGATTACGCTCATGAGCACTCAACGGTATCTGATAGAGTGACAGCGTCACAAGGTGTACTATCATTTGTGCCTGATGGGGGAGAATCTATCGCCTCTATTTACGAAAAGGTCGATCAAGCGCTTTACCAAGCGAAACAAAGTGGCAGAAATACCTTCATACAACGCAACATTTTGGAGCTTGCTCGTTAGTTGGCGAGCTCTTTGAGATATTTGAATTTATACTTTACTGGCGTTTTAGCTAGGAAGTGCTTTAAGTGATAAGAGAAATGCCAGATTCAAAGTCATTTTATGTGACTAGCACATGTTGGACGCTTGCGGTTCCTCTACTTTTAACCGCAGCTCCTCTATTTTTAACTGCAGTGCCAACCACCGCTAATGCTAACTCCCTATCTGATCTCTTCCGTAAGGATCTAGAGCAGCGCTTTGCCACCAGTGTATTACTCAACGATAACGATGTTTTCACTTTTGGTATCAATAACTTCGATCCGAACAAAGTGCTGAGTTTGGACAATGACGACATTGGTTCGAACGATTCGGTGAGTCGTCGACAAAACATCACATCTCTCAGTCTTCCTTACACATTTGAGCTACCAAGTTACACAGAAGACAACCATCAAGAGGTAACGCTACGCCTGTCAGCGTTACGAATTGAGAATGATGTGGAATATGCGTCAACAATCAAAAGTGACTTTCAAAAAGAGTCAGTGATTTCTGGTTACGTGGCGTTTGCCAATGTGTCTCAACTCAACGAACACTGGAGTTTCAGCTCTGCAATTGGTAATCATATTTCTTATTATCGTAATGACTTTGAATATCGGTCTCCACTACTAGAACCTATTCAAGAACAGTTAGACGGGGTCTATTACAATACCGATGCATGGGCATACATAATTGAACCAAAGATCAAGCTGACCTTTGAAGACAAAAATGATTGGGGCAGATATAAACTCAGTACCAGTTGGCATTACTTTAATGGCTTCGGATGGGGCGAAGCCAATAACGGCGATATTGGTCATCCCGAAGGTTGGTATATCGCAAATGAAGCCAAGATTTTCTATGACTTAATACGCTGGGATAAGAACATTACTTCTATGTACTCCAGTATAAGAAGAATTGATATTGGTGGTGACACCGTGGCTTCTATGGGGACAACATCTTACTACGAGGGCAGCGTAGGTTGGTTGCTTAACCCAAACCTGTTTAATGACTGGGTTGATAATGTTGGAATTGGGTTTACGATCAATTACGGAAGTAGTCTGAAAGGAGGGAGCTTAGTTATCTTCTTCAACCAAGATTAATCTCCCTCTAGTCTAGTTATCGACACTTACGTTTAGCTATCAACACACAGCTTGTTTCGGCCGGTTTCTTTCGCTTTGTAGAGCGCCTTGTCAGCAAGCTTCAATACTTCTTCAGGATGCTTGGTGGTTGTGCTATCAGACAGCCCAATACTCACCGTCACGTTTACCACTTCCGATGGTTTTCCGTTCTGACCACGATTTTTGATACCCACTTCATGATCGTCGGGGCGCTCATGGCTATTCCGAATCGTCATGTCGTAGTTTTGAACTTCGGAAATCAGAGCTTGAAGGTGCTCTTTAACTTGTTCCGAATGTTTGCCTTTGAAGATAATCGTGAACTCTTCTCCACCATAGCGATAAGCTTTAGCGCCGCCAGTGGTTTCCCTCAGAATACGCGCCACCAGTTTTAACACATCGTCGCCAATGTCATGGCCGTAGGTGTCGTTGAATTGCTTAAAGTGATCGATATCGACCATCGCCATCGAATACTTACGCCCTAAGTGCTTCATATCGACTTCTAAGGCGTGTCGACCTGGAATGTTAGTCAGTTGGTCATTAAAGGCCATATCATGACTAGCAGACATCACATAGACGATGATCAACGTGCCTGACAACGAGAACATGGTGCTCGAGATGTACTGAACGTCGAAGAAGATGAACGTACAAGAAGAAAGCAGGATAGCGCTATAAACCACAACATCGATAGAGCGGTTATACACCAACACTAGAATGGCAGTAAGGCCAAGTAAGCAAAGGCTATACAACACCAAAACAAAAGGCAGTTTGGAGAAGTCTCTGACAATAAACAGAAGACCTTCACTCCATGATTCAAAACCGCCGGCATGGAAGTGAGAGACGATCAATTGTGCCCACACCATAAATAGAATGAGAACGATGGCGTAGAGCAGCATCGACTTTGAGTTTACGCCGTTATCAGGGAAGGCATAAACAAGTAAGCAAGTGACAGGTACTAATGCCGCAAGTAACGAGAGCTCTAATAGCGTTGTGCCATTATTGAGAGGCGTTTGTAAGCGAACTTGGATGATTAGATAAGCGACAAGCATGGTCACCGATACCATCGCCATTCGACCTTGTCTGAATGTGTGGCATAGCAGGACCGCAACGCTCAATAAAATGTAAGGGAGGTTGCTAGCAAACCCTAAATTTGAGTTCGTCACGAGAATGACGTTGTCCATACCAACGAGCAAAATTGTTAACAGGACTAAAGGGAAGCAAAATCGAAACATGCTCGACGTTACAAAAGATGATGCCATTTATGTGGTGAGCCTAACTATATTGATGATCTTATTATTTAATACTATGCGTAGGATACGGTTAAACAAGCGATTGCCAAGCTTTTTACCTAAATTAGAGCAAAAACATAGCCATAGGTCGCTATTGGTGCAATCATTTTTATATGTATTTGAGTTGCTATTAACCATAGAACGAACTACACAGTATATATGAGAAATTAATTAGTCGTTATAGATACTTAGCAAAATCTAGGTGGTTTGTACTCAATGGTTACATGATGACCAACAAGCGAGAACTGTAAATCTGTAATGAAGTTCGAGTAAGGTCTAGAACGGAATTAATGTAAGTTCTGGGATAAGGTTGTTGATTGATCAAAACTAGGTCATAAACAACCGCTACAAATGGAGGTGTGGTATGCAAATTAGTGTTGATGTACATAACTATATGGAAACTCTGGTAGGTCATGTTTTGGCTACCGAGGAATATGTGTCTAGTTATACCAATGAACAGTTGGCCGACCTCGCGTGCTTGGCTTTAGGTCAGCTAAAACCTATCTATATTCGTTTTGATATCGATTTTCTCTCAGCATTGCCAGAAGACAAATTGGTGCTCTATAAACGCAATAGCGAGATCGCGGTCAAAAATGCTGAAAGTATGATCATTGACGATCGAAGACGCGAACGTGACGACAATGTGCCCGTTATATTTAGTCAACACAATTTTGATGATGACGTAGAATTGCAATGGTACGAAAAGCCGTTGTTGAACCGTAAACAGTCATGATAGTTTAGGGTGAATACGGTCATTTAAGGAGTAAAAAACGTGGGATTCTTTTCTAGATTATTTGGTGGCAAAGAAAAAACCGAACAAAAAGTAGAGATTGAGCCAGTCGAATATAAAGGTTTCAATATCTATCAAGATGCCATTGCAGAATCTGGTCAATACCGTGTTGCTGGGCGAATCGAGAAAGAATTCGACGGTGAAATCAAAACTCACCGTTTTATTCGTTCAGATGTTGTTTCAAACAAACAAGATGCCGATGAATTGATGCTAAAAAAATCGCAGATGTTCATCGACCAAATGGGCGACAATATATTTAGCTAACCAAATAGGGTTAGAATTGATGTTGGTCATAATTTAGAGAGCT
The DNA here is from genome assembly GCF_000272105.2 of Vibrio splendidus 12E03. Taxonomy (GTDB): domain Bacteria; phylum Pseudomonadota; class Gammaproteobacteria; order Enterobacterales; family Vibrionaceae; genus Vibrio; species Vibrio splendidus_I. The sequence goes on along the minus strand of NZ_AJZD02000143.1, from coordinate 15,770 downwards.
TTCAGTGTATATGCTGAAAGCTCTTTTTAGTTTTAGGGACAAAGAACAGCTAGTAAGTTGTTATTTAAAGGATTATTTGCAAGTGGTTTGACCTCTTCGTTCGAGACGGTCGTCATTTCTTCAAATGAAGCGCTCAAATTCCATCCAAATCGTTATAAGTAATAACTTTTCCTGTTCTTTGAACAAAACGCTTGAAGTATTAGTTGTCGTTAGATACAAACGAATAAGTCATTCGTGCCAATAGTCAAGGAATAGCTATGCAAATTGGTGTACCAAGAGAAACGCTCGCAGGTGAAACGCGAGTCGCTGCTTCGCCGAAATCGGTAGAACAGCTTCTAAAATTAGGATTTGAAGTTTGTGTTGAATCACAAGCAGGTGCGTTAGCAAGTTTTGAAGATGCAGCTTATGAACAAGCTGGAGCAAAAGTTGTCACCGCAGATGAAGCTTGGAAATCCGATATTATCTTTAAAGTTAACGCTCCGATCGTTGACGAGTCTAAAAATGAAATCGATCTTCTTAAAGATGGCGCAACATTGGTCAGCTTTATTTGGCCTGCTCAAAATCCAGAATTAATGGAACAATTGTCCAGTCGTAACATCAACGTGATGGCGATGGATTCTGTTCCACGAATTTCAAGAGCTCAGGCGTTAGATGCATTGAGTTCTATGGCAAACATCGCGGGTTATCGTGCTGTTGTTGAAGCGGCGCATGAGTTTGGTCGATTCTTCACGGGTCAGATTACGGCTGCGGGTAAAGTTCCACCAGCAAAAGTACTTGTTGCAGGTGCTGGTGTTGCTGGCCTAGCGGCAATTGGCGCTGCGGGTAGCTTAGGTGCGATCGTTCGTTCATTCGATGTTCGTCCTGAAGTTAAAGAACAAGTTGAGTCGATGGGTGCTGAATTCTTGGAAGTGGATTTCAAGGAAGATACCAGTGCTGGTGACGGCTACGCAAAAGAGATGTCTGAAGCATTCAATAAGAAAGCCGAAGAACTTTATGCAGCTCAAGCGAAAGACGTTGATATCATCATTACAACAGCGCTGATTCCAGGTCGCCCGGCTCCGAAGCTGATTACCAAAGAGATGGTAGACAGCATGAGTGCAGGTAGTGTGATTGTAGACCTTGCGGCAGCCAATGGCGGTAACTGTGAATACACGGTTGCGGATCAAGTCATTACAACGGCTAACGGCGTTAAGGTGGTTGGTTACACTGATATGGTTGGGCGACTGCCGACTCAATCATCTCAACTGTATGCAACGAACCTAGTTAACCTGCTGAAACTGCTTTGCAAAGAGAAAGATGGCAACATCAATATCGACTTTGAAGATGTTGTTCTGCGTGGTGTTACTGTCGTTAAAGAGGGCGAGGTCACTTGGCCAGCTCCACCAATTCAAGTTTCAGCTCAGCCACAACAAGCTAAGCCAAAAGCGGCCAAACCAGAGCCTAAAGTTGAAGAACCTGTTTCTCCAATTAAGAAAGCGGCGGGTATGGCGGTAGCTGTTGGTGCATTCGCTTGGGTAGCTTCGGTTGCTCCTGCTGCGTTCTTATCTCACTTTACCGTTTTTGTTCTCGCTTGTGTGGTGGGTTATTACGTAGTTTGGAATGTAAGCCATTCTCTGCATACGCCTTTGATGTCCGTGACTAACGCGATTTCAGGCATCATTGTAGTAGGTGCACTGTTACAAATCGGACAAGGAAGTGGCGTCGTCACGTTCTTATCATTTATTGCCGTATTAATTGCAAGTATCAATATCTTTGGTGGTTTTACCGTGACCAAACGTATGCTTGAAATGTTCCGTAAAGACTAAGGAGTAACAGATGTCTGAAGGATTAGTACAAGCAGCTTATATTGTTGCTGCTGTATTCTTTATTATGAGCTTGGCTGGGTTATCGAAACAGGAATCTGCGCGTGCAGGTAACTATTACGGTATTACTGGTATGGCAATTGCGTTGATCGCGACGATCTTTGGTCCTCACTCTGCAGGTATTGTATGGATCATCATTGCTATGGTGATCGGTGGTGGTATTGGTATCCACTACGCAAGAAAAGTAGAAATGACTGAAATGCCAGAGTTGGTGGCGATTCTGCACAGCTTCGTAGGTATGGCGGCGGTACTTGTAGGTTATAACAGCTACATCGATCCACCTGCTACTGTTTCTATCAACCCTGCAGATATTCATGCAGAGCACGTGATCCACCTAGTGGAAGTGTTCCTTGGCGTGTTTATCGGTGCGGTGACGTTCACGGGTTCTATTGTTGCGTTTGGTAAGCTTCGCGGCGTGATCTCTTCGTCTGCATTGAACATCCCTCATAAGCACAAGTGGAATCTAGCGGCTATCGTAGTTTCTACACTACTGATGATCATGTTCGTTAAAGCGGACGGCAGCATGTTCGCGCTAATGGTGATGACGCTTATCGCATTCGCATTCGGTTACCACTTAGTGGCATCGATTGGCGGCGCAGATATGCCAGTAGTTGTCTCTATGCTGAACTCGTACTCTGGTTGGGCAGCAGCCGCGGCAGGTTTCATGCTTGCAAACGATCTGCTTATCGTAACAGGTGCATTGGTTGGTTCGTCGGGTGCGATTCTGTCTTACATTATGTGTAAGGCGATGAACCGCTCTTTCATCAGCGTTATTGCTGGTGGATTCGGCCAAGAAGTGGTTGTGTCTGATGGCGATGAAGAGCAGGGTGAACACCGCGAAACATCAGCTGAAGATGTGGCTGATATGCTGAAAAACTCTAAGTCAGTAATCATCACTCCTGGATACGGCATGGCAGTAGCTCAAGCTCAATACCCAGTGCATGAAATCACTGAGAAGCTACGAGCGCAGGGCATTAATGTTCGATTTGGTATCCACCCAGTTGCCGGTAGGTTACCGGGTCACATGAATGTACTGCTTGCTGAAGCAAAAGTGCCTTACGATATCGTTCTGGAAATGGACGAAATCAACGATGACTTCGATGAGACAGATACTGTATTGGTAATTGGTGCGAATGACACCGTAAACCCCGCAGCACTTGAAGATCCAAACAGCCCAATTGCTGGTATGCCAGTACTTGAAGTTTGGAACGCTCAGAATGTTATCGTATTCAAGCGTTCGATGAACACAGGTTACGCCGGTGTGCAAAACCCACTGTTCTTCAAAGAGAACACGCAGATGCTGTTTGGCGATGCTAAAAAGAGTTGTCTAAGTATCTTAGAACATCTATAGAGAGCACCTCTAAACAATCTGTAACAACTCGATAAGGAGCTCATTTGAGCTCCTTTTTTTATCTTACGAAAGCGACTCTATGTGTGATCTCAGTTGATACGAAGTTGACGAAGCCTGATGCAAAACTTGTCGCAATTGAGGTTGGGCTTGCCAATCAGCCTACTAGTACGTATGTACAATGTGGCCGTAATATATTGGCCTTTATCTCTGTAGCTCGCCATTCTCACTGTTTTTCATGCGGTTAAAAATTTATCTTTGATAGCGAATGGTATATATTTGGTTGATCTATATGAATTTGCGTTGGTTTGTGATCATCAAAAGAACATTTACTCTTCTTATCGCTACGTTGTCTGTGTCTGCAAACGCATTTGCTGACTCTTTACCTGAGCGTATCGATAATTTCACCAAACTCTTTGATCATGAAACGGCAATCGAATCTTACGATATTCGAGTGCTACAGGCTGATTACCCAACACGTTTGATCATGCCGTCTTCTATGCTGCCACAAACAGCAGAGTACCCGTTAAAAGACATTCAGCGCTTATACCAGTTATCAAAAACCTGTAGCGGTAAACTGCCGTTAAGCCCTTTGATTACTGAGCCTTTAGTTTTTACTCGTGCAATGTGTAAAGGCACCAAGCTTTCTGACCGTTGGTTTAGCCGTAGTGGTTTGATTCACCCTGGCGGCGGTTCTTATGCGGCACGATACGTTGAGAAGTACCCAGAAAAATTCGACTCTCTGAAGCGCTTTATGCATATTCAAGAGCGACCAAACACCGAACACGATGAACTACTGTCTCGCTTGCAACAAATGGATAGCGAAGCAATCACCGCGCTGTTAGCGGGTGCGAGTATGTTTGTTGAGCTTGATGAGATGTGGGTAAAACGCGGCGACAGATATTACCTGTATAAAAAATCAGTCTGGAACGAAAATGCCACGCTTGCTGGGTTATCGTTTAGCTTGTCTTCAGAAGGTAAAAGCTGTTTTGTCCAGCGTGGTAATGTGTGTTGGGAAATAGAAGATCATTCAGAGCTTCTGCAAGTCGCCATGTTTATCTTGGTTATTGCCAACATCATGCTTGTCTTAGGTTGGGCGATTTACCGCTGGAACAGCAAGAAACAAGAGATGAAGAGTCGCATGCTGGTTCTTCAAATCCTAACGCACGAATTAAGAACGCCGATTGCGAGTTTGTCATTGACGGTGGAAGGGTTCAGGCGTGAGTTCGAACACTTACCAGAATCGGTATATGATGAGTTCCGTAGGCTGTGTGAAGATACACGCCGTTTAAGACAGTTGGCGGAAGCAAGTAAAGATTACCTGCAATCAGATAACCAACCGCTCGCAACAGAGTGGGTGCCAAGTGTTGAAGAGTGGCTCCAATACAAAGTTGAAGAAGACTTTGCGCCGGGGATTGAACTGCGTGTAAACAAAGATATAGCTGCAAAAGTGAACGTATATTGGTTAGGAACGTGCATCGATAACCTAATCAGAAATGCCGTGAAATACGGTGTGGCTCCAGTAATTCTAGAACTGAATACTTCTGACAAGAAGCTGACATTCAAAGTTATAGATAATGGAGACTTGTCTCGCAAAGATTGGGGGCAACTAAGAAAGCCATTCGTAAGCAAGAGTGGACTCGGTTTAGGTCTGACGATAGTGGAATCTATGGTCGGAAAAATGGGCGGTCACATGACGCTTATTGGCCCCCCAACAACATTTATTTTGGAGATACCTTGTGAAACAGACATTGCTTCTCGTTGAAGATGACAAAAATTTAGCTGACGGTTTATTAGTTAGCCTTGAGCAAGCTGGATATGAATGTTTGCATGCAGAACTGATCTCTGAAGTTGAAGGCTATTGGGAACAAGCGGATCTAGTGATTCTAGACCGTCAACTTCCTGATGGTGACTCAGTAGATTCACTTCCAGGTTGGAAGAAAAAGAAAGATATCCCTGTTATTTTGCTAACGGCTCTCGTGACAGTAAAAGACAAAGTAGCGGGCCTAGATTCAGGTGCAAACGACTACTTAACAAAGCCATTCGCAGAGGCTGAGCTGTTTGCTCGAATTCGAGCTCAACTTCGACTGCCAGACTCTGAAGAACAAGATGCATCAAAAGTGATCGCTCAGAATCTTGTTATCGATAAAGCGACACGTGAAGTGTTTTTCAATGAACAAGAAGTAACGTTAACGCGCACTGAATTTGACCTTCTACTGTTCTTGGCAAGTAACCTTGGACGTGTGTTTACACGTGATGAACTGCTTGACCATGTATGGGGTTACAACCATTTCCCAACAACACGTACGGTAGACACGCACGTTCTGCAACTAAGACAGAAACTGCCGGGTCTAGAAATTGAAACGCTGCGTGGCGTTGGTTACAAGATGAAAGCGTAATGAGAATAGCCTTACTTCCACTATTAATGTTTTCTTGCGTAGCGGATACCGCGCAAGCAACGGATTGGTTTAAGAGCAGCGATGCTCTGACTCAAGTTCATAAACATCTGCTAGATAATGATTTACCTCAGATGTTTGATTCATTAGTGGAAGTTTGGCAAATCAACTCTTCTCAATCACGAGAAGATCACCTCAATGAACTGTTCGATCAAGCATTGAACAAAGATTGTGGTAAAACCCTCACCAGAAAAACACTCCCGGATTGGATCAGTTCAGTCGTCGTTAAAAGACACATCATTCAAAGCCCTGGTCGAGACACCTTTCGAGTATCGATTAATGTCGAATCCGAAAACAACATTCAAGACATTACCTTCGAGAAGTGGGTCGATAAGATCGTTTCGTCGGACAGTGAGTTAACCAAAGACAGTGAAGTGGTTAACAACGCATCGGTGAGTCTATACCGCAAGCGTTATAATTTAGCCTCTCAACTTGAATCCGGTTTATATCGTTTAAGCGTAAAAGATGATGGCGGAAAGTCTTGGAGCACTTGGGTTGTTTTGGGTGAAGTATCCATGCGTCAACAAGTACGCTGGGCCTCAAAAGACACGTGGCGAATTGATAAAAAAGAACTACTGAATCCTTATTGTCCACTCCCTAAGCTCGAAATCGGTTTGTACGATTACGTAGATGAACACTATGAACACTATGAACAGGTGTGGGGTAAGAGCTACGAATCTGATTATCCAATGAATCTCACTGGCGAAGAACTTCCCAATGATCGCTATGTTTTGGCGGTTTCAATGGTACATTCACGCTGGCAAGGTGACATAGCGATAGAACAAGCACAAACTATCAGTAAAACTTATGATATTTCTAGCGAAGAAGAGTTAAAGTAATTTAAAATTGTGCCGTTAACTATGTAAGGGATCTAACAAAGATAAACGGCATGAAAAAAACTACAAAACTACTCGCAGCGTCAATTGCATTCGCCAGTCTTCCTCTTTCAGCAGCAAACTACGCCATTGAAGCGCGTGGTGATGCGATGGGTGGTGTTGGTGTTGTTTCAGCAAACTTCCTAACAGCTCCATTCTATAACCCAGCACTTGTTGCGATTTATCGTCGTAATGATGACATGGGAATGATCACGCCAAGTTTCGGCGGTACCTATAATGACCCTAACGACATGAAATCGAATATCGATAGTGTCGTTGATGCGTCAAACACCGCAGACTTAGATGCAGCGCTTAACAAACTTGATGGAAACCAAGCTAATGTAGAATTGGGTGGTGTTGTCGCGTTTGCTCTTCCTAATCAGTTTGTCGCGGCAAACCTTTTCGCTAAAGCTTATACAGAATCATTTGCGACTCCTAACGTTTACACGACAGGTTCAGATGAAGACAAAGTAGAATTGTCTACTGTTGAAGCGGTTTCAATAGGCGTAGCAGAAGTTGGCCTTTCTTTAGCAAAATACCAAACCTTTATGGGTCAACACATCTCATTTGGTATCACACCTAAGATCCAACGCATTTATACGTATAACTATGTTGCGTCGGTTAATGATTACGATTTGTCCGACGTTAGAGAAAACAGCGATGGCGACACTGCATTCAACATGGATGCCGGTGCACTTTGGTTCTTCGGCCCGTTCCGAGTAGGTGTTGCAGCAACTAACTTGATCTCTAGAGATATCGAAACAAAAGACACAACAAGAACACTTACCAGCAGCACAAGTAGTGCGACACACCAAGTTGGTGGTAAATACACTTACCAACTAGAGCCGGTATACACAGTGGGTGCAGGTATCGTTTCTGATTACTTTACGTTGAGTGTTGATTACGACCTAAACGAGACAGAGAAGTTTACTTCGTTCGAGGACAACGAACAGATGATTCGTGTTGGTACCGAAGTCGATCTTCTACGTCAGCTTAAGTTAAGGGGAGGGTACTACAAGAACCTGGCTTACTCTGATTCAGAAGGAACAGTCACAGCCGGTATTGGTATCTCGCCACTCAACTTGTTCCAGTTAGATCTAAGTGCGAACTACACAAACGAAAATGCAATGGGTGCTTCAATCAATTTCCTTGCTAGTTACTAACAGTCCTTATATAGTTCTGCTCCTAAATAAAGGAGCAGAACATGCTAAACGACTTACCAACCCTTTCTCACGAAGAACAACAGAAAGCTGTTGAACGAATTCAAGAAATGATGACTCAGGGCATCAGCACAGCACAAGCTATCAAAATCGTTGCTGAGCAAATTCGTGAAGAAATGAGTAATAAAGAAGAGTAGGGCATCAGCCCTTCTTTTTTAACACCTTAATGCACTATAACTAAATATATTACCCCTCTAGTAGATTATCTCGTACATACCCACTCTTTAGTTACCCTAAATTCCGACCTAATCAAAACTCTTAAATCTAGCTTATTCAGTAAGTTACAGCGGAGTAATCCACTTTGTAAGCTTTTCTCGGTTTCTATTTGTAATTAAATTACAGTGAGATCTGAAAGTAAAACAATTGCCATTTTAGGTGTCAGCATTTATGTCACCATGCCTAAGTGGTTCAATATATGGCGTTTTTTAAGGCTAGTGACGTTGTGACTTCTGTTTTTAGCGGATACGAGTGTATGAATGTTCACAAGCAGACAAATGAGGATTTCATCTAAAAACAGTGCGAGATAAGTAGCGACGGTAATGTTCAAAACCGATACCGCGAGTGACCGAGCACTGGTTAGAGCAAGCTTTACTCGCCAATACGTGACTGCAGAACAAGTGCTAAGGAAGCTTAGAGGCGTAAGCTGTTTATAGAGCGATTCAGGAACGATACGTATCAACCTGAGAATGCTATTGATGGCGTTATTACAGATGGTGTTATAGCAGATGGCGAGAGCGCGCTTATAGGTATACGAATCGATTAGAATTCTGATGAGCCAACAAAGCTTATGATGGGCTTGTCTAGTTAGCGCTTAAGAATCTAACGGCCGCTTAAGTGGAGAGTCGATATCGACAAGGTATTAACTGCGTGTTGATTGAGTAGTGGCCGAGAGTTGAATGTGGAGCTGCAGTCCAGTCTAGCGAGCCTTAATAAAACGTAGCGACTTGGTTTCGTCCGTTGTCTTTAGCTTGGTAGAGCGCTTTGTCTGTACGCTTGATGGCAGCACGTATCGATTCATGCTCCTTAAGCTGCGTTACTCCGGTCGAAGCCGTGACTTTAAGCGCTTTAGGCCAAGGGCTTTGCTCCATTGCTAGGTAAAAATTATCGATTGATTCATTACACTGTAGCGCAGTTTGTTCGAGACAAACGAGTAGAAACTCCTCACCACCCCAGCGATAAAGCAAGTACTGCTCACCAAGGCTCTTGTTCGCCGTTGCGACAAACTGGATAAGTACTTTGTCACCCACTTCGTGGCCATGTTGATCGTTGATCTGCTTAAAATGGTCTAAATCAAACAACGCGATGTGAATCGTTTTTCCTTGTTGCGCCAACCATTCGAAATCATAGAAGGTATCTAAAGCTTCGGTTCGGTTTCTACATCCGGTCAACGGATCGGTTGTGGCCTTTACCTTTAGCTCTTCAATTTCTTGGGTTAAATGGCGTTGTTGCTGTGCTGAACGCGTTTTGTTTCGTTGTGCAATATGTAAAGCACAAGCGACATAGTAGATCGCGTATACCACCCATAGTCCAACCAATAGCTCACCTAGCAAAGCCTTGCTGATGATTTTACCGTGGAACACAATACTCGAGATGTTAAGTGAATGATGCCCAGCAAGCGTGCTGGCACCAAGCCCGAGTTCAACAGATACCGCGTTCGTAATGTCTACAGCGCTATCAGAAACAGGGCGGTTATAATGATCAATCCGCCAGAAAGGAACATTGAAGTAGTCTAAGTCGATGTGGTTTTTATCTGGTAATGAGAAGTCTAAGCGATTGAACTTGTTCGACATAGCATCGCCTTTCACGCTGTAATTCTTGTCGTAATTACGAATGTAGAAGCGAAACCTTGGGTCTTCTTGGCCTTGGTAATCCATATTAATGGTGACCGAATCGAACGTAGAGAGATCGTGCCCTTTACCTTGTGTCGATATAACGAACTCAATTTCACAGAATGGCAAGCTATAGGTTCGTTCAAAGTCACACTGTAACTCAATTCCATCTTATGACCTTTGTAACAAGCCAACGGTGTCACCATCGTGGTCTCTGTCTGTGTTAACGCGTGTAGGGTATTTGTCTGGTGTAATAACGAGGCTCTTATTCATGAGCGTATTAAAAGAGCTCAACAACACTAGCGTGATTGCTAGGCAAAAAATCGAAAGGAATATGTTGAGTTTTCGGAATGCTTTGTCGCTCATGATACTAACCCGTACACGTGATTCGAATGTAATGCGCAATGCCTTAGAGTTGGCGCAATCGGAGATTAGAGTATTAGCATTGATAAAATTGCTATACCCAAAACTGATCCAGAATTGACGGTTATACAGGAAAGCGCACCATTAGACCAAATTCAAGTTTAAAAATTGAACGCAGACTCTTGATTCTGAATGTTATTTGCTCAAAAAGTACGGTTTTTACGGGGGTTATAATTTAACTGTGTATTTATACAGTTAAATTTAAAGTGGCTCGTCTTGTTGTAATCAGAGTGGTGTGTGCGAGTTTTATGGCTTGCTGTGATAACGAGGCACGAGGCCACTGTTTACTGTTCATCAATTAAAGCGGAGGGCAGTTATGTCGCAGTGTCACTTTTTGGAACTCGTTTTATCGAAACACTTTGTTGTCTATGAGAGCGTTCGTACCATTCATTTTGTCTTTTAATCCCATTTACGCGCCCTATGTTGAGCAAGGCTTTAACGCGTTGCAGAACATCCCTAACTCTTATTGGTTTATAGTCGGTGCTGTTTTGGTCGACACGCTAGGCATGTGCGTTATCTCCTCGAGTTTTATGTCTCGCGATGGAAGGGGAAATGATGGACTTTATCGACACACTGATTATTGCATCCATGACAGGTGGAGTCTCAAGCCTTGGCACAATTGCGGCTTTGAAAACAGACATCGACGGGATAAAACGAGTACAACAAGACTAAGAGCAACGGATACGAAAACTGGAGATACCGAATGAAAGGACACAAGTGCAAAGGGCACCGACCAAACGACCAACTTAAGAAAGGTTACACGATCAAAAATGGGCGCGTAGTGAGGGCGAATACCACACGAAAACGCTATAAGAAACGACGCTAACCTAACCAATAAAAGAGCCACTTTCTTATAAAAGTGGCTCTTTTTGCATCTCATCTATAAGTAATTAGACACTTAGCATTTAGTTTTAGTGCTGATGATTTAAATCACTGTTATAAATCAAGTTTATAGTTATAATTCATCCTATAAGTCAGGTAACGGTCTGTTGCTCTGTATTTAAGTGCAAAGTTTTTTGTCTAATAGATGTTGTTTTTATCAATAAGTATGCAGCAAGTAGGTGAATAAAATGGATTTGAAGAAAACAAGCTACAAGTAGATTATTCAGGCATTAGAAGAAAGAAGAGCTACTCAACATTCTAGGCTACTTGTTTTGAAAAAGGGTTGACATAACCAACGGTTAAGTGTGGTGATAGGCTGCTCACTGCGGTGTTATAAGTCTTAAAATAGTAATGTAAACTTTATAATAATGAGAATAAATAATGATAGTTGGTGTTTTTTTACGATATTACAAAACTTATCAAGGGATAAACTACATTCCTTTAACTGATGATGATCAATTTTGTGGGTTAGTTGGTAATAATGGTATAGGTAAAAGTTCAATACTTGAATCGTTGGATACTCTATTTAATGCAAAACCTTGGAATTTTAACAGTGCAACTAAGCGTAGTGGTAAATCAACAACTAAACCTCAAATTGTTCCTATATTTTGCATTGAAAAAAGTAAATTTGATGGTGATATCTTAGAAAAAGCTGAAATTTTAAATAAAGTCACTATGTCAATTGCCGAAGACAATGTGTCGCCATCATTAAAGTCACATATTAAAAGGTTTGTAACACATCGAGAACAAATATTATTAAGGAAAGACCTTTAAGATTTTTTCTTGATACCTATTGGTATTGACTACAAGGGAGATGTAACGGTATCAGCTTTCAATAATCGCTTACTTGTAGAGGAATTATTAGGTGAGGACTTTGAGTCAAGCAAAACAAGCTTAAGCGATGAGGATTTAAAAGTATTCAATCCTCTTTTAGATAAAATAAAATCTGAAATAGAGTATATCTACATCCCCAGGGAAATAGATCCTGAATCCTTTACACGACTTGAAACGGATGAAATTCAAGTGCTAATGGGGGAAACTTTAACTGAAATTTTAAGCCAACGAGTACCAGCAAGGCAAATCGCAGATATTAATAATAGTTTAAATGAATTTATAGATACATTAGCAGATGAGTTAAACATATACGCATATAGAACACCAACTGAAAGGCAACAAAACTTAAGAAAAACTGATGTATACAACCTTATTATTCAAGCGTTTTTTAATGTTAGAAAATTGCACAAAAAGCAAGGTGATACATGGCTAGAGATTAGTTCTTTAAGCTCAGGTGAAAAACAAAAAGCTATAATTGATGTTGCCCATAGCTTGTTGACAAACCATCGTGCTAGTGGTGAAAATCTTATTATAGGTGTGGATGAGCCTGAGTCTTCACTGCATATGTCTGCATGTTTTGATCAATTTGACTCTCTATATGAAATAAGCCGCGATTGTAGACAAGTTATTTTTTCTTCACATTGGTATGGTTTTTTACCAACTATAGAAACAGGAAGCGCCACAATTATTTCGTCACAGGATGGTAATCATGTTTTTGACCAAATAAACTTGGCTGGGTATCGTGAACAAATTAAGCAATTAACTGCAGGTTCTAGAGGGCGTTTACCTTATGATATTAGACTTAAAAGTATAAATGATTTTGTTCAATCAGTTATTACAAGTTCTATTGGAGAACAACCTTATAACTGGATTATTTGTGAAGGTTCTTCAGAAAAAATATACTTGAATGCTTATCTAAAAGAACTCATTGAAACGAAGAAACTGAGAATTGTACCTGTTGGTGGGGCAAAAGAAATAAAAAGATTATATAACCATTTAGCTACATCTTATGAAGACTTTAAAGATGAGGTTACAGGGAAAATTATTTTGATATCAGACACTGATGCAGAATTAGTTCGTTATGACGTAGCTCAACATAATAATTTAATTTGCAAGCGTATGGTTAACTGTGATGCTTCAGGAAAAACAAAGTTAGTTAATATTCAGTCTAACCCTGTATCTCCTGCAACTGAAATTGAAGATGCTCTAAATGGGCAACTGTTTCTTGATACATTAAAAACTTTTGAAAGTACTTATCCCGAATTGTTGGGTTTTCTATCTGCGTCTGGATTTCCAACGGAAGTAGCACATAGTAGTTCTAAAATATCACTTGATTTACGTACCAGTGAGTGGGGATTAATTGATGAATTCTTTAATTATGAAAATAATAAGTTTGTTTTCGCTGAGAAATACGTAGAAAAAATGAATGAAACTCATATAGTTCCTGAATGGATTGAAGAAATTAAAGGTTGGTTGGAGTAGGCTGATAACAAGCGTTTCAAATGTGATTTGGCGCGCTTATTTTTCAAGATAAACTTGTAAGATTAAAAGTGGTACAATAGTATCACTTTATTAGTCTTCTGTTGGAGTCATTCTCATGAAAGTCGAGCTCGTTACTTCCCTTAAGCGTCAAGCGACCAAAATCCTTGCCGACCTACACGATACCAAAGAGCCCGTGTTGATCACCGAGCATGGCAAACCTTCTGCGTATTTGGTTGACGTTGATGACTACCAGTTTATGCAAAACCGTTTGGCTATCTTGGAAGGGATCGCCCGCGGTGAGCGCGCCATTTCTGAAGGCAAAGCGCTGAGTCATGACGAAGCCAAAGACAAGATGTCAAAATGGCTGAAGTGATTTGGAGTGAGCCCGCGTTATCGGACCTGAACGATATCGCGGAATACATTGCTCTTGAAAATTTGGTCGCGGCCAAACAACTCGTTCAAAACGTCTTCGACAAAGTCGAACGCCTCGTCGACTTTCCTGAATCTGGGCGTCTGCCTCCCGAACTCGAGCACCTCAATTATCGTGAAGTCGTGGTCAACCCTTGTCGTGTTTTTTACAAGCAGCAAGATAACAAGGTTTACATCTTGTTTGTGATGCGCGCTGAGCGAGATTTACGTCGATTTTTGCTGAGTAAACAGTAAAGCGTTTTTGCCACCTCTGGGAGGCTGATGGTCTACGCAGACGAGGGTTCGACATGGTGAAAAAGAAAAAAGCACTTCATTCTCAACGTCCCACCAAACCAGTGCCTTCATGGACTGAGGCCAAATTGGTCACCATTCGACGACACCGTATTGAGGGTGAATTGAGCGTCGGCGTATCGACTATCTTTCGGCAGCAAGTCTTACCTAATTATGAGCGCGTTTGGAACAAAGTCTTGTCGAAGAAGCGTACCAACAAGCGATTTCTGCTCTGCTAGAGCAGGGCAACGTCGTGTTAAGAGTCGAAGACTAAATAGCCTTATAGATTATCAGTCAAAACTATTGAGGATTAGTTAGGTTAAGTTTGGTCGCACATTCAGGCGTGACCAAGGTAGCACGGTCAAAGTGTAGCTAAATCCATTCCAACGATGATCTAAGGTTAAGTAACCGCGAGCGTGAATGTTTGTGGTTTCGGTAAAGTGACTTAACTGATTTGAACAAGTCTGTTCATGACATTGCGTAGATCTGACGAATACACAGAGTAATCCAATAATCTAACCAACAAACACAAACTTTAGATCGAGCTGTAAAGTTTGGTTTAAAAAACTCAGCATGGAAATTTACAGACGAGTTTACACGAGAAAAATTAACTGGCTTAGTGGATAACACAAAACAGAATTCAACGTGTGTAGCCAACAAGAAACACGGTGGCGTGTGTAAAATCTAAAAAAGAAACGACAGCAATGCCCACAAGGTTTACACACAGCGCGGTGAATCATGAGTACAAGAAGATGTAAGTCAGACAGACGGAACAAATGTTCTCGTTAATCGACTTTGTGTAAATGAATCATGTAGATGGCGGGCACACGTATAATGATTGAGTTAAAAGAGCGTTTAAAGAATGCTGGTGAACTCAATATGCTTGAGGTACCAGTTGTATTAAGGGTTTAAAGGGAAACGATGAAAAGAATAGCTTTAGAAAATAGTGACATTACAACTTTGCGCTTACAAGCTCAGTGCGTATTATTAGCAGAGTTATGTTGAGGGTTTGCCTTTGGCCTAGAACGCGGCAAGGGTGGGCGAGAGACTTACTCATTGTCGGCTTGCCGTACATGTTAGGAACGAGAATCGCTTGCTAGTGATAGCCCGTAACATAACTACGCATAATACCTGCACTAGCATTTCCAGTTTGTTATTACATGACATACCTGGTTTGTTAAAAAATGACATACCCGGACTGACAACGAGTGAGAACGACGAAGACTGAGGAGGCCGAATGAGGCGGAGGGTAGGAAAACCCCCGTCTAGTATTACGGGGGTAAATTCCACGGAACTGTCAGCCTTCACCGTGTATTCGCAAGTGTAACGCGCCAGTGTTTGAGCGTAGCGAGTCTACCTTAGTTCCCTCCAGTACCATGTGGTTAAGTTTTCTAATCTCTTTTTTTATGGATCATGTCTGCTTTTGCTTCTTGTAGGTAATTCTCAAATAGATAATTTGCCACATCCGTCCACTTTACAGATTCCTTTGTTTCATAGCTGATATCTATCGCCACTCTTTCCAGTTTCATTTTGTTTTCTTCTTTAACTCTTAGTGATGTGTATTTTTGTGTCATATGCACCTCAGTTTGTGATGTTATCCATGTATTTTAGTATGCAGTTGTATTTTTTTCTCAATTGTACTTGCATACATGGGTACTTTGGGGTTAGTTTTACCAGAAATTACATGTATACATGTTCGCACAGGGTTAGGGTTTTGGGCTAGTTATGAAAAAGAAGATCTTCACAGCAGAGGAATTACAAATCGACACTGAGGCTTCGCCTTTTGTTTTTGTTGATTACCTTGCTTTTTCGTTTCCGTACTCATCACTTCTGCATATTTCGGAGAATTCCGATCAGTCA
>NZ_AJZD02000142.1 GCF_000272105.2 Vibrio splendidus 12E03 | reverse complement strand
CCACTGGCAGACCTCCTCATTGAGTGCCACATCGGGTTGTTTCATTAACGTGACAAACTTTGTAAACGCCCGATTTTCTGGCGTTGAATTTCCGACCTCGCGAACAAGGTCTGGGTAGAGTTCAAAAGTCACCGGGTAAGTGGTTTTTAACAGCCCACCGACACCGGCTAAAAACAGCTTAGCCGCCGCGCGTGACGCTTGTTGATGAAGCAGTGGTTTAGGTTGGGTCATAAGTTCGATGATGGCATCAGAATCAGGCCCATCGATATGAATTTGGTTTACACACCAATTTGGCATAATCAGTTCCTCTTAAAAAA
>NZ_AJZD02000141.1 GCF_000272105.2 Vibrio splendidus 12E03 | reverse complement strand
ATCTCATTTTTCTAAAAACGGTTTGAGCCCCATCAAATAATTGACTTCCATTTGCATACAATTTCACCATAAAAACACTTCTAGTAATACAAGCCATTGAATTAATTAGGCAATTTAATTCAACCCTTTTCAGTATCTATCTATTTATCAACATGAAAAAGTGAATTGGTCTTGTTAACTGCACGGCGCACAAAACATTATCAAAATAGAAAAATTACAAACGAGGGAATTGTTAATGATTAATATAAACAGAAGTCTCTTAGCAACCGCAGTGTTGTCTGTTCTATCTACCGGTGTGAACGCAAAGGTTTACCCAGACCAAATAGTGTTTGACCAACTTGGTGAAGATGTATGTCGCTCTGGTTATCGCCCTTTAGACCGCTATGAGGCTGAAGAACAGAAGAGTGCTTTGGTCGCTCGTATGGGCACTTGGCAGATCACCGGGCTGAAAGGAAACTGGGTGATCATGGGGCCTGGCTATCATGGCGAAATTAAACAATCAAACAGCGGGTCAACATTCTGTTATCCGAACAATGATCAATCTGAAATTCCAAACTACTCTGCTAAAGCCGTCCCAGAAGGCAGCGAGATAGATGTTGAATATGACTTAGTGAACAACCGCAATGATTTTGTACGCCCTCTTAGCTATCTAGCGCACAACCTAGGTTATGCATGGGTTGGCGGGAATAATAGTCAGTATGTCGGCGAGGACATGACGATTAAACGCTCAGGTGACTCCTGGGTAATACAAGGCAACAACAGTGGTTCTTGTGATGGTTACCGCTGTAACGAAAAGACTAAGATCACCGTCGACAACTTCACCTACACGGTTAACGACAATAATTTTTGGCACGGCGATGTCGTCGAGTCCGATCGTGAACTGGTTAAGACCGTTTATGCAACGGCAAGAAACAAAAGTAACATCGCGCAACAAGTCGTTGTCGATCTGAAAGTCGATGAGTCTACAAATTGGTCGAAAACGAATAGCTATGGGTTCTCTGAAAGTGTTCAAACAGAGAATACATTCAAGTGGCCTTTGGTTGGCGAGACTAAGCTAACGATTAAGTTAGAAGCGAACCAGAGCTTTGCTGAAACCAATGGCAACTCCACTAGCGAGCAAGTAACACTTCAAGCTCGTCCTATGGTTCCAGCGAATTCAGAGCTTCCGATTCGAGTTGAGTTGTATCGTTCAACCATCTCTTATCCTTACCGATTCAACGCAGACATCAGTTACGATGTTGAATTCAACGGCTTCCTTCGTTGGGGTGGTAACGCATGGCACACCCATCCAGATAACCGCCCTTACAAAGCTCACACCTTCACTATGGGCCGTAGCAGCAATGAATCAGCCGATATTCGTTACCAATGGGATCACCGATACATCCCAGGCGAAACGAAATGGTGGGACTGGGGCTGGGCGATCAAAGAAGCCGGTTTATCGAGCATGCAGTACGCGACTGGAGGAAGCTTACGCCCATTCCACTCTTACGTATCTGGTGATTTTAACGCTGAGTCTCAATTTGCAGGCACCATTGAAATTGGACAAGCAACGCCAATTACAAACAGTATTCGAAGCAAAAGAAGCACTGATTCCGTCAACGAAACGACTGAGCGCATTGGCGATATTGAAGTCACTACCAACTTCAATGCTGATGAGTTGAGTGACTTAGGTTTCGAAGGTGCTGAGATGAACATCAGTGTCGTGGAATAACTGCGCTGTTGAATAAGATCGGTACAAAGATCTACCAGTAATAAAGCACAAAGCCCACGACACATCGTGGGCTTTCATATATTCATGTTCAACTGAAAACGGTGAACTACACAGGCTCTTCCATCAGAAGCTTAACACCCAGCCCAACCAGCACCATGCCCGTCACGCCTTCCATCCACGTCATAAAACTCGCGTTTTTGAGCAAATTTTTAGCCGAGTTAAGAGCGCCAGCCAAACCACATTGCCATACCATCGCAATCATAAAGTGTACCGAAGCCATCAACATAGATTGCAATAAAGGCGAACCTTCAGGGTTTACAAATTGAGGTAAAAAGGCCAGATAGAAAACTGCTGTTTTTGGGTTAAGAACGTTAGACAGAAAGCCTTCACGCAAAGAACGCTTTGCACTGTAAGCCTGCTGAGCTTGTTCTCCGACCTTCAAACCGCCACCGTTTTTCATCAACGCTCGCAAACTGCTTAAGCCAAGCCAGATGAGGTAAACCGCACCTACCATCTTAACGGCTTGAAAGAGTTCAGCGGATTGGGCGAGGATTGCAGATATACCCACAGCAGAGAAAAACGCGTGTACATACAAGCCGCTACAAATACCAAAGCTCGTCATACAACCGTCAGCTAAGCCAGAGCGGCTAGTATTGCGAATCACCAAAGCCGTATCTAAGCCCGGCGTTAGCGTTAAAATAGTGATGGCAATTAGAAATGCCTCAAAGTTCAAAATATCCATATCATTGTCATTTTTGTTCAGCGATCTATCATCAATACCGTGTATCTGAACAATTCGCAAGCAACAATTGCCGTCTGCTATACAAGTCACTGATTTTGTGCACAATGGAACAGTTTAATTTGTTAAGAAATAGTAAATTCAAGGCATCATATCGCTTCCTGCTTTTATCGCTAGATCTTCGACCACGAAGTACAGCGCATTAAAAAGCAGAGCCATAATCAAAGTACATGAGAGATGAACCTTAACCGAAAAGGAATTTAAGGATCATTTAAAGAAACCAAATTAAGAGTAGTCAAATGAGCGCATTCAAAAAACTAGTCGAACACTCTCAAAAATGTTCACGCTTTCAACACCTAGCCTCTATTTGTGGTTGGGACCAAGCTTCAATGATGCCATCTGGTGGTAATCAAGCTCGCAGTGAAGCGATGGCCGAGCTTTCGGTTCATATTCACGGCTTAATGACTCAACCACAACTTGGTGATTGGATTGCAGACGCTGAAAACGAAGCGCTGAACAACGAGCAACAATCGTCTCTTCGTGAAATAAAACGCCAATGGCAACAAGCTAACCTACTTCCAGAAAAACTGGTTGAAGCGAAGTCTCTAGCTGGTTCAAAGTGTGAACATGCATGGCGTAGCCAACGTGGAGAAAACGACTGGGTTGGTTTTGAAAAGAACTGGCGTGAAGTGGTTGAGCTGTCTCGTGAAGAAGCGCAGATTCGCGCAGACGCAGCCAATCTAACCCCTTATGATGCGATGCTGGATATTTATGAACCGGGCACCAGCTCTGCTTCACTTGATACCCTATTTGCAGACGTTAAAACTTGGCTTCCAGGTTTAATTGATGAAGTGATCGAAAAACAATCGAGCGAGCAATTTAACGCACCATCAGGTATCTATTCGACCGAGAAACAGAAAGCACTGGGTTTAGAAGTCATGAAGCTGCTTCAGTTCGATTTTGAACACGGCCGACTAGATGAAAGTGTCCACCCATTCTGTGGCGGCGTCCCTTCAGACGTGCGTATCACAACACGCTATGACGAAGCGGAATTCGTTCAAAGCTTAATGGGTATTGTGCATGAAACAGGACACGCGCGTTACGAACAGGGATTACCAAAGCACCTAGCAGGACAACCGGCGGGTGAAGCGCGCTCTATGGGTATCCATGAGTCTCAATCTTTGTTCTTTGAGATGCAAGTCGGCCGCAGCGACCCGTTCATTGGACACTTAGCAAACTTAGCTGGTCAGCAATTCTCAGGCTCAGAGTTTGAAAAAGAGAACTTCCAGAAGATCTACACTCGTGTGAAGAAAGACTTCATCCGTGTTGATGCCGATGAGCTGACCTACCCTGCACACGTTATCTTACGATACGAAATTGAGCGTGATTTGATCAACGGCAAGATCAAACACACCGATGTCCCTGAACTTTGGAACAATAAGATGCAGTCTTACCTTGGTTTAAGCACTCAAGGCAACTTCACTAACAGCTGTATGCAAGACATCCACTGGACAGACGGCGCATTTGGGTACTTCCCATCGTACACATTAGGTGCGATGTACGCGGCACAGTTCATGGCTTCAATGAAGAAAACGGTAGATGTGAACTCTGTGATTGAAAGCGGTGACCTATCACCTATCTTCACTTGGCTAGAATCGAACATTTGGAGCAAAGGCAGCCTGCTTAACACCGATGACTTGGTGAAAGGCGCAACGGGCGAAACCTTGAATGCGCAGTACTTCAAAGACCACCTAAGAAGCCGTTATCTTTAGATACAACGCCCAACCACATTGAAATGTTCTACTTGCAAAGCTTGCTGTGTAGGTAGAACCAAACTGAGAAAAAGTATAGTACAAGTATTGTAAGTCAAAAGTCACAATTATGGCTGAAGGGTAGCTTTGGTTCTAACTAGAAAAGAGGCACTTCTGAGTTACGAAGTGCCATCTGTGAAGGTTCTGGACATTTCCGTTTTAGCAAGATTGCCAATTAAGCAAAGCATGAATTATTAAAAGGATAGAAAAAGTCGCTTACGTGATTGTCAGGGATCATTAGACCACTACAACTTCAATTGTCAGTTATAACTAAAACGGCACCTAGCCTTTGAGCAAAAAACCCTATATAACTCATCCCCACCTTCATGCTCTCTTACTCGAAAGAAAAAAATACTTTTCCCTCCCTCCTCATACGCGAGAGCTAGCTCAGCATCATCTCTTATCAAACCTTCAGCTACTAAGTGAACTTCTAATGCATCGAGTGCTTTTTCTTCTAAGGCTTTATCGTGAATTGGTTTAAAACCTCCAAATGAAAGGGAAGAAAAAAAAAGAGCAAAAACAAAAAAAACAATTCGCATAACTATTCCTTTTTTATTAGTTCAATACTAATTACAGTTTAGTAAGAAATTAAGATTGTCGCAGCAGTGAAACTAAATAGATAGCTCTCGTTTCATGCAATTAAAGTCGGAGTTCATCATTCTTATTATGGTAAATGGGTAAATTAGCTACCAAAAACAACCCTCAGACCGCCTCAAACGCTCTCAGCGAGGATTTTGGGCTTGTTCAAGGCTATGCTCATACTACCTTGTATGTGTGTGACTCTTTCAGTGCGACTTACAGAGCAAAAACTAGCGAATTCGTTTGAGTCAAGAACTGTACTCTGCCCCCCACTTTTCGTACTTTGTGAGTTAAGTCGCCCCGTTAGCAAGAATTTGGACAGCCGCAACTACCTTAAAATGCAGGTCACATTCTCCACTGGACGGACGGCGCATTCGGTTACTTCCCACCTTACACATTAGGTGCGATGTACGCGGCTCAGTTCATGGCTTCAATGAAGAAAACAGTGGATGTGAACTCAGTGACTGAAAGCGGTGACCTATCCCCTATCTTCAATTGGTTAGAATCGAACATTTGGAGCAAAGGCAGCCTGCTTACTACTGATGATTTGGTGAAAGGTGCAACAGGTGAAACCTTGAATGCGCAATACTTCAAAGATCATTTGAGAAGTCGTTACCTTTAATGGAATAAATCGATAGAGGCTGATCAGTTTATTGATTCAGCCTTTTTAATCACATTTTCAAAACATACTTAGATTGATTTGAAGGTTTTATCCCTTCATCGAACTTAACAATCACGGAAGATTCTGGTACCTACTAGCACGAAATTGGACATAAACGTTTTAGTACCTTCAATAATAGGTAATAAGCATGGAAAGCACTTAACTTCGTGCTCAGTTTTGATGGTGGCGATCATTACACCTTGAACTGTTTTCGATATTGACTTGGTGTGACAAGTTTATAGCGCTTAAATAAACGATTAAAATTTGCCTGATTGTGATAGCCCACTTTTTCCGCTATTAAATTAATGGCCAGATCTGAATGGGTAAGTAGCTCCGCTGCATGGTTCAGCCGTAATTTTTTTAAATGCTGACTAAAACTCTCGTGAAAGTGTGCCTCAAATATTCGGTGGATTGAGCTTTCGCTAGTGCTTAGTTGGAGTGATAGATCTGCCAGTGTGATAGGAAGATGGTAATTGTTTTCGATGTAATGGCTGAGATTTTCGACTTTTGAACGGTCAGATGCAATGTTGGGGCTATTTGCGTCAGTTAGGTTTTGTGTTGAAAAAGAGAGCAAATTTGTCGCGGCTTTATCTTCAGCAATAACGCCCAGTATTTGAATTAAAATAGCGAGTTGGTTGATGTGAGTATTATTGGTAAGTTCATTGATTAGTAGGAATACCCTCTCACCAGAAAGCTTAGACAACATTATACCTTTCTGGGCCCGCTTCAGTACTGTGTCTAATTTTCTTAGTTCAAAGCAATTAAATATTATATTCGCAATCCAGTCGCGTTTGATCCAAATACTATGACGTTCAGGGGGAAACTCCGTTGAGCTGCTTTTACAATCAAAGGCGTGTGGCGTACCAGGAGCGATAAGCCATAGCGCATTGTGCACTATCTTTCCCTGATAGTGACCCGCAAAGCCAACTCCCTGAGCATGCCGATGTAATACCAGTTCAAATTCTTGATGGTAGTGCCAGTCATAAAAACCAGCGCTGTCTTGGGTTTTTAAGTAGCGCCAAGAGAGCCCCTGTCGTTGAGGGACTTTTTCAAATTTTGCTTTACTCACCACGATGCGCCTCTAGAAAGTATTATATTTTGACATGATAGTACTTAAATTATCTGTCATTACTAACCTTTGATGAAATAGTATTTAAACTTGACAGGGGAGCATTAGATATACATCGCAAAAAAAATACTATGAAGACATTAAAGATGAAAAGGCATAGCGCTAGATTTGAAGAAGAATATGAAATATTTGGAACTTATCCTGTAGCGAAGCTCTTTATGAATAGTTCAAAAAGAGGATTAAGAAATTGGGTATACAAGTTGAAGCCTCAGTTGGCAATATAGAGTCACTACACAGTGCAATCACAGGCGGAGCAACACGCATTGAACTATGCTCTGCACTCGCTCTGGGTGGATTAACCCCCTGCTTTGGTACGATGAAAGTTGCAGCCCGTATCTCATCCATTCCGGTCTACGCATTGATTCGCCCACGACAAGGGGATTTTCTCTATAGCGAGGAAGAAATACAAATCATGTTGTATAGCATCAAAGCAGCTAAAGAGGCTGCTCTGCAAGGTGTGGTGCTTGGCGCATTAGATGCAGAAGGAAACATAGACATGATAAGTTCAAGACGACTTTGTGACTATGCTCACAAACTCGGTCTTGGGGTGACCTATCACCGTGCGTTTGACCAGTGTAACAACGCGAAGAAAGCACTGGAAGATATTATTGAGCTGGGTTGTGAGCGCATTCTGACTTCCGGCCTTGCATCGTCTGCACAAGAAGGCATAGAGGTACTGGAAGAGTTAGTTGAACAAGCTGGTGAACGCATCTCAATCATGCCCGGCGCTGGAGTTAATACAGGCAATGCAAAACAGATCCTAGATAAAACTAACGCGTTTGAACTGCACCTGTCAGGAAAAACCACTCGAAGCAGTAAAATGAAGTTCATTGCTGAGCAAAGTAAGATGGGGTCAGCAGATGTAGATGATTATCAACTCCCAGTAACTGATCAAGAGACCATATCAGCGGTATTACGTTTAGTTAATGATTCAGATGAGATAAATCATGATTAAAGAAATTTGTGTAGAAAACTTCACATCCATTCCTGATGCCATTAGAAATGGGGCGAATAGAATTAGTTTGAAAGATAACTATCGAGGACAGGGGACTACCGTCAGTAAAGGGGTAATGAAACAAGCTATCGCTTATGCACACTTTCATAATGTGACAGTTTGCTGTTGTATCAGACCACGAGTGGGGAACTTCGTCTATACCCGAGAAGAAATTGAGATCATGCTGACTGACATTAGCACAGCGATAGAGATGGGAACCGATGCTGTTGATTTTGGCTGCTTGAACGACGATAACACACTTGATAAAGACGCGATGCTTACATTACTTGAAGCTGCAAAAGGTATTACGGCAGTCTTTCATATGGCGTTCGATGAGATCCCTCGAGACGAGCATAAAAACACATTAGATTGGCTTGCCAATAATGGCATAAGTGCAGTGTTAACTCATGGTGGCAAGATAACAGATCCAATCGATCTTGATTATATCAAAGAAACGATTGAAATGAGCAATGGACGGATGACCATTATTCCCGGTGGCGGAATTAACTATATGAATGCGGAACCGATAGCCAAAACACTTGAAATCAGTGAGATTCATGGCTCGCAGATAGTTAAGTTGGATAGCTATGAGTTTTAGTCAAATGCAATAACAGCTAGTGAATTCTCACCTTAATTTTAGTTTAGAATCGAATTGTATTAACAGACAAGAACCTACAGTAATACCAATGGGGTCATATATGATCCCATTTATAGAGGCATAGTGAATTTACCCGCTTAGTTAGAGTTCTAGGTATAAGGAAAAATAAGGCTAATCGCGGAAATTGAAATCAAGTTCAATAGAGCCCTGGCACACAATGGGGCATTTTCGTGTTACATGCCCCGTCAGCGCACTTCCGAACAATTCTGTGTCAGTGACTTTGCTAAATTAGCATTCAAGAATTACCCTAGATATTGCGAGCCTCCACTGCAGTGGCGGAGCGACAACTCAGCTGAGAAAGGAGTGGAGAATCTTACATGCTCTTGCAGGGGCGTTCGAAATTAGGTTTACCCAAAAGCAAAAGTAACACCCTGATCTGCTCAAGTTATGATTGCGTAGTTTCATGGTTATCATATGAAATAATATTCTCATAAAGTGAATGAGTACGCTATTTGTCATTTCTCCAGATTTGATAGCCGCTTTGTTGCGTTGCCTTACCAAGTAAATGCGCTGCCACGGGCGCGGTGATAAAGATAAATAACATCGTGCCAATCACTCGAGAAATCACCGTGATATCGGGTATCGCAATCGCCACCGCTAATAACAGCGAAGCTAAGCCTACAGTGCCAGCTTTAGTTACGGCGTGCATTCGCGTGTAGAGATCGGGCATTCGTAAGATCCCAAGACTTGCGATGAGCGTAAACAAGGTTCCAAGACAAAGTACAATCCCAACGATAATGTCCATTACACCTCTCCTTTTCTTTTGAAGATCAACCTTGCAAAAGCAATCGTCCCTAGGAAAGCCACTAGACCGAGCGTGATAGCAATATCCAACAAGGATTGTTGCCCACTATCTAAGGTATAAACGGCAATAAAGCCCACTGTGACGAATGAAATCAAATCAAGCGCTATCACTCTATCGGCCAAGGTAGGACCAAGAACCAAGCGAATGAATGCCATCACGACACTGAGCAACAAACCAATATAAGCGAACGTGATGCTCATCTGTAACCAACTACCTACTTGTAATCCATCAGCCACGCGTCACCTCCAAAATCCGTTTTTCTAAACCGCCTTTGATTTCTCTAATAACCTTTTCGTGCTCGGGTGCAAACATCGCATGCACCACCATGTGCTTCTTATCTGGTGTGACATCCAAGCTCAAGCTTCCCGGAGTAAGTGAAACCATGTTCGCGAGCAACGAGATCTCTAAATCTGACTCAACATCTAACGGCACATAAACAATATCTGGGTCACTCAAATGGGTTGGCGTGACCACATCCCAGACGACTCTGGCTACCGAGATCAACATCTCGTAACAGAAGAAAAGAAACAGGCCGACCAGAGCACGGAAGCGTCGGAAGTAGCTGGTTTTCAAACCAAAAGGTTGACTGAGTCGCAATGCCAAAAAGCCAACCACAAAACCAAGAATGAAGTTCGTGCCTGTATAGTTGCCGTTTAGCAGCATCCACGCAAAGGCGAGAAACAAGTTCAAAAATAGATAAATCATTGGCTCCCTCCCGATGCATTCAATGCCACGCGTTCTGCTATTTCACTCTCAGCCAACGTACTCTCTCCAAGAACCGCTTTTACGTATGCTTGGGGCTCAATCAACTGTTCTGCTGCCTGCACTGCAAATTGGTAAAACGGCTCGGCTGCCAAACCAATAATCAGACTTAACGTGGTCAACGTGGCTATTGGCACGCAATACAATCCTTTTGTGTACTTGTTCATTGGCTGAGCTTTGAGTGTTTGCTGAGGCTTTTTCCAAAACACCTCGTTCCAGATCTTGGTCATCGAGAACACCGTTAACAGACCCACTAAGAGCGCTATCCCTGCAAGCCAATACAACTCGGTTTGCAAACTAGATTTGATGACAAGGAACTTGCCCCAAAAACCCGACAGAGGTGGAAACCCCGCTAAAGAGAATGCCGGAATAAGAAACAAGAAAGCGAGCCAAGGCATGGCTTTGTATACGCCGCCTAATTGCCCTAAATTGCCCGATCCATATTTACGCTCGATAAAGCCGCCAATCAGGAACAAATTTGCTTTCACAATGATGTGGTGCATGATGTAGAAAATCGCTCCCGCAATAGCGAGCGGCGTGTAGATCGCCAATCCCATGATCATATAACCGATCTGGCTGATGATATGGAAAGAGAGGATCTTTTTAATGTCGTACTGGCTCGCGGCCCCCAATACACCAGTTAACATCGTAAGCCCCGCCACCCACATCAGAGTTGGCTGCCAACCGCTTTCTGATAGCGGGAAAATCAAGGTGAACACACGGATTAATGCGTACACCCCAACCTTGGTGAGCAACGCAGCGAATAGTGCGACAACCGCGCTCGGCAACGTATGGTAAGAAGCAGGCAGCCAAGCAAAAACGGGAAACAACGCTGCTTTTATCGCAAACGCGAATAGGAACAGTACCGCGAGCAAAGTTTTGGTGTCTGACGGAATCAATGTGGCTTTGGCGTGTAAATCCGCAAGGTTCAAAGTCCCTGTTGCGCCATAGAGTAAGCCAATCGCAAGCAAGAAGACCAAGGTCGATATTAGATTGAGCATCACGTACTTCACCGCTCCATCCACTTGTTGCTTCGATCCGTCCAAAATCATCAAGCCAAACGATGCTATCAACATCACCTCAAACCACACGTAGAGGTTGAAAATATCTCCGGTAAGAAACGCACCATACACGCCGGCCAACAAGACATGCATCAGCGCATGAAACGTGCCGTAAGACGCCTTTTCTTGCAGATCGCCCATGGCGTAGAACACGCTCACTACACCAATAATTGCTGTCACCATCACCATAGCGACGGCGAGATAATCCACCACAAAAACAATGCCAAATGGCGCCGCCCATTGACCAAACGCCACTGCTTGTGGGCCACCATTGATGACATCGTTCGTCAACAGTGCTGCAATCACCAAAGTTGCCAATGCGCTTGTACCGCTTATTGCATCCACCAGTGCTTTGTTACGCTTCACGCAGAAGATGGCGACAGCGGTAAGAAGCGAAATAACTACGGGTAACGTTAACCAAATCGTCGTCATTCATCCTCCTCAGAACGTCGCATCGCATCAACATCGGCCGAGCCCGCTTCGGAATATGCGCGGTAAAACAGCATTAATGCGAACACCAACAAGCCAAAGCCAATCACAATGGCAGTCAGAATTAAGGCTTGAGGAAGCGGGTTTGCCGCACCTTCCGGTGGTAACACTGAATTCGCCTCAATCAAAGGCGGTCGTCCGGGGGTTAAACGTCCGGCAGTGAAAATCGCGATGTTCACTGCACTGCTCAACAAGATCAAACCGAATAGTAAGCGTAAGATGTGTCGTTCAAGCATGAGATAGACACCAGCAGCGACAAACACACCGACCACGAGGCTCCATAGTACTTCCATCAGTCCAACTCCTCATTCACACGCAGCAACATCCCCATCACGCCACCAATGATGGCGAGGTAAATGCCGACGTCGAATATCAACGGTGTGCCAAGTGGCAGAATGTCTTTCCACCACAAACCCGTTAAGAACGGAAAATTGAAGGCAAAGCTCATTAGGCCAGCCACAAAGCTTAAGAAGATGCCAAACAGAGCAATGCTAAATGGTGCGTAATACAAGCGGTCACGAACATACTTTGGCGATTCCGCAAACATCAGTAACGCAAAACCAATCACAGCGATCAGCGCGCCAATAAAGCCACCACCCGGCTCGTTGTGACCTCGTAATAAAAGGTAAAGTGAGAATACCAACATCAGCGCTGCAACGATGTGTGCGGTAGTCGCAAAGATAAGGGAACGGACACGATTACGTTTGTGATAGTGCGTTTTCAACAAGCTAACCGCAGCGATACCCGCCATCACGACCACAATCACCTCACCCAACGTATCGAAGGCTCGGAAATCAACCAAAATAACATTCACAATGTTGCGTCCATGCCCACCGGGAACACTATTCTCTGCGAAGAAATCAGCCAGAGTGGAATCTAGAGGTTGTGCGGTGATGTTTATCAACAACGCCGTTACCGACATACCAATCACACCTGCTATCGCTCCGTGCAGTAATCTTCGACGTACAGAATGTTGCGGCACCGTCAATAGATCTGGGATATGGCGTATCAAGAGCACCACAAATACAACCATCAAGGTTTCTACCAACAACAAGGTTTTCGCGACATCTGGCGCGCTATAAAGCATAAAGACTAAGGTGGTCATGAAACCCACCACACCAAGGGCAGAGACCGCCAGCAAACGAGACGTGGTAAAGGTGCAGACTAAGGCAGCACCAATGAGCAGAAGTGCAATGCTGATCTCGTAGAAACTAATGTCTGCTAATGCAGCAAAACGAGCTTGTGGGATCACTAACGGGCTGCTTAACAGCAATCCTGCCAGCACAATAAAGAACAACAATACATAATGACTTAAGCGCTTTTGCTGCAACAACTGCGTTTGCCATTTCGCCAAACGCATCATGCCAGCCATGATTTTTTCGAAAACGGATTCTGCCGTTGGCAACACGGGCACTTTACGTTGCCAGCTCACTAGCAGCCTTGGGTAGATTCGATACAAAACAAAGCCAAGTAACAAGGTTAATGCGCTGAGCACCAACGGCAGATTCACGCCCTGCCACAACTTGGCAGCTTGTGGTTCGGAATCCGGCAAGCTTGATAAAACACCCGGAATAACCACATTGTTATTGATCCAACCTAAGCCAAATAACGGTGCAAGCACACTGGCTATGGCAAGCAGCATTGCTGGCATCCATAACCCTTTACTGGCTTCCACTTTCTTGGCTGGCGTTGGATTACCTTCATACGTCGCGAAGAAAGGTTTAACAATCAGCGCCAACGCCAATGCCACCATGGTGACGTTAACCAAAAGGAATATCGTAGTTAGGATGACACTCACTTCCAAACTGGATTTGTACATGTACTCTTTGCTTAAGAACCCAAGTAGCGGCGGCACACCCGATTTCGATAAGGCGGCTAGGATTGCGGCTGTGACACTGAGTATTAGTGCTGCTTTCAAACCATGCAGCATACGAATATCACGCGTTCCTGTCGCTTTATCGATATTACCCACCACCATAAACAGCGCAGCTTTGTAGAACGAGTGCGCCAAGATAAACAGCAGCGCGGCCATCATCGCTAACTCAGTTCCCATGCCAATCAATAGCACCAATTTACCTAAGGCAACATTCGTGCTGTATGCCAGCATCAGCTTCACATCGGTTTGCTTTAGGGCCAGCAGCGCGCACCATATCGCGGTAAAGCCACCAAATATACCGAGCGTGTAAAACCAAATCTCGCTGTGTGAATAAATCGGTGACACACGGGCAAGTAAGTACACGCCAGCCTTTACCATAGTGGCAGAATGAAGATAGGCACTCACTGGCGTTGGCGCTGCCATGGCATTGGGTAGCCAGAAGTGGAATGGAAACTGCGCTGATTTGGTGAACGCACCGAGTAAGATCAGAACCAGTGAAGGCAGGAACCATTCATGTTTTGCAATCAGCGCACTTTGCGCGATGATAGTACTTATCTCATAGCTACCAGCCATTTCACCCAGCAGTATCAAACCTGCTAATAACGCTAAGCCTCCAGCACCCGTAACAATGAGCGATTGTAATGCGTTCTTGCGGGATTTGCCTTTCTCGTGATTAAAGCCAATCAAAAGATACGACGTGATGGTGGTGAGTTCCCAAAACACAAAAAGAAGCAGGATATTGTCGCTCGTGACAACACCTAGCATGGCTAACATGAACAGCGTTAAGTACAGGTGGAAAGAGCATCGAGACGAATGTCCCTTCAGGTAAGCCAGTGCGTATATCTGGATAAGCGCACCGATACCGCTGATCAAAAACGCAAATAGGAAAGACAAGCCATCCAACTTGAAGCTCAGGTTAACATCTAAACCCGGAACCCAAGCCGCTTGCCAACTCACGCCTCCCGGCGTATACCAACTGAGGAGTAAGAAGAAAATGACCATGGGCAGCACAGGGAAGATCGCTAGAATCATAGAACGATCTTTTGAGCCCTGTGTGTTTTTATTCCCTAATACACTATTCAATATCGCCATCCATTTCGATACAAACCGATACGGTTAATGGTTTAAGTTACTTACTATCTTGTGAGACGTAAGAGTGCATGTCGCTACAGGAATTTACGCGGTTGAGTTGGTACGCAGGCATTTCATGAGTAAGACTCAAAGCATCATATGAGCAGTCTCCGATATCGTTTCTCGGGCATGCATAAATGTGAGAGCGCTCAAGCATTTCAGTTTGGCAAATAGGACATAGTTTCTTCATACTACCCTCCACTAAGAAGTTATTAGTCTGTCGTGTACATGCTTGCTTCAGTATTGCTATTTCCGCTTTTCGAGATCAATTTGTTACTTGATTGGAGATATAAATCCCTCTGGTTTCATTGCCACTAAGGAGCAATTAATTGATTGAAGAATATTCTCGGCAGTATTGCCAATCACATACCCAGAAATACCGGTTCGGGCTAAGGTTCCCATGACCAACACGTCAATCTCTTCCTCATCAACACACTCCGGAATTTTATCGTCCGGTTTGCCATGCAGGTGATGAATAACCACCTCACCAGCAATACCAGAGTCATCGATTAATTGGTGCAAGGCTTGTTCGTGACGAGCTTTCTCTTTAGAAACCTCATCAGACAGCTGCTCCGCACCTACTTGAATCCAAACGTGATTGTCGAGGTAGTTCTCTAAATAATGTTCCCAACAAGAGATAATGTGTAATCGGCTATCACAGGTATCCGCAATCGAACGAGAGAGCTCTAACAATCGACACGATAGTGCCTGGTGCTCATCGTTGATAGCCAAAGGATCGACCGCAACCGCAATACGTCGTTTGTCTCGTGGTTTAAATATTGGTCGATGCAGCCATACTGGACAAGGACATTTACGCAATAAAGTCATGTCTATCGCTTTAAAGCCTTCGGCCCCTTCACTGAGTGGCTCAGCCTCTTTAATGATCAGGTCATTATGATTCAGCATCGCTTCTTGGATGATACAAACCGCCGGATTTTCATTGCTTTTAACTCTCAGGGGAAACGGCACCTGCTCTTCAGAAATAGACAGTTCTTCAAGCAAATTTTTTACGCTCTGCTGAAGCGAATCATGTAAAGACTGTTCGTAGCTTTGTTGATATTGAACGAGATCGGTAGGAAAGTCAGGACAGGCAATCAGGCCCGAAACCGGAACGTGATTGTTAGCCGCTATTCTAATCGCTTGACCCAGGGCGTCACTGTGGCCGGGCAGACCTTGCGTTGCAAAAAGTATGTTCTCGAATCGTCTCATACACACCTCCTTGGTTGACTAAATATTAACCAAATTGAACGGCCTTTCCTAGAACGTAATTGTAACCACTCATTAGGTGAATGATATTTGTTATCACTCAGTTATTTACGTGACAAATAACCGAAAATACGTGCAAAAATCCCCCCTTTCCGGCAGTGACATGTAACAAATTACGTCAAAGTTTATCGCAAGCTAAAGCAAAAACTTGTTCAGAAAGGATGTCGGCAGAAACCCTGAAGAGTAGATACCACACTGATTAGAAAATGTAGGTCAAACGACTTTCCACATAGTTTGATAGAAAAATGTCCTGAATTGAAAAGGGGCAGAAATGAACTACATGTTCCCCTAAATTAACAATTCAGAGCTAACTAAAGGTATGGAAAGTCGCTTAACGTAGCGTCCAGTATTGATGGGGCAGATCACTGACAAGTATACGTGACCTTCATGACAATATGCTTTTTCAAATATTTAAAATCATGCTCTATAATGCCTCTCAATAAAAGAGCCCAAACATAAGGTTGGGCTCAATTCAATAATCATGAAGCCACTGTCTTAGTGGTTATATTACGATTAATTTCCCCAGATTTGGCTGACAAACTCTGGATGGTCAATAAACGGATTACGATTCCCTTGAAAATCATGTACCGCCTTATTTCGGTCGATTTCTTTTTGGCTTACTGGATCTTCAGAATGCCAACGCTTTAGCATAGTAAGTAGCCACGGTTCAAAAACAGTTGTATTGGTTCCATCCAGAACGGCATTAGAGCTTGTAGAGTTCCCTTCCCAATTAGCGATTTCATTTTCATAGCGTGTTGCCATGTAGAAATATGCTCTTGCAAAATCACCTTTAAACTCATCAATTGGCTCAAACACCGTGCCTACATAACCAAGAGAGTTCGCTGCACTGCCTAACTTAGAACCATTGCTTGATGTGTATGTCGCGCTACTCACCTCACCAAATGGCCAATTACTACGTTTCGAGTTAACGTAGCCGTCAGTGGCAAATAAATGGTGACCGTCAGAGTTCATTGGTTCGACTTTCCCACCAAACCAGCTTTTCGGGAATGAGTGCTCACGGTTGTAGCAATCACCTTCTTTTCTGTATTGACCACATTGATCGGCCACCTTAGTAAATTGGATTGAATCTGAGCCTGAAGGTTTCTCCGAATACATATCGAGAATCGACCCATCAGTGTCATAGTATGCGTCTAGGTCAGCCTCAGACACCAACCTCCAAATAGCGGTGTAACCCTGACTACTATGATTATCAATAATTTGATATAAGGCCGTTTTTAACGCAAAGCCCACTTTGCCTTCAGCTTCTTTGTAATACTCACCTAACACTGGAGGTTCAGTTGGTGGTGCAGTTGAACCACCAATCGAAAATTCTGTACTCTGACTTGCTTGGAAATCACCACCAGATGCCACAACGGTTCCATTTACCGACAAACTGTATGAACCATTCCCCACACTGCAGCATATTCCATCTCCATAAGAGTCTGAGACTTCTAGGGTGTAGTTACCATCCGCTAAACACATTTCCACTTCATTGATGGTGTTATTTTTATAATCTGAACCAGAATAAAGATTTTGAGAAACTGAGTTTTTGAGAAACCAACTGGTTTCAGAACCATAGTTATCCGTAACTAGCGTGAGTGCGGCACTTGTGTCATTGCAGCTTTGTGTTGGTGGAGTCTCCGTAGGCTGAAAGTTATCTAAATACACCACTTCCGAACCATCAAAACCTGCATCATCATAAAATCGTACGCCCACAACGATATCTTTAGTGCTCGTAGCGCTGTACGAGTGAGTCAATGCTTGCCACTGATTCGTTAAACCATTATTCGAGTAACCTAAATAGCCATCAACAAAAAGGCGAGCTTTCACGTTGCCTTCCGTGTGGTAAACATCGACAGAGAAATCATAAGTTTTCCCTTGTTCAACACGTATCGTTTGAAGAAAGTCGGTATTACTTTGAGTACTTGTATTCACTGTTACTTGTGCTGAGAAACTGCCGTTATTTACAGGATCGGTAGAGAGCGAAAGTGCAATGCCGGAGTCAATCACACTCCAACCAGATGGTACGTTTCCTTCCCAGTTTTCGAAACTTCCATTTTGCATTTGCGCATGCGCACTCGCTGAACAAAGTAACGCAACGCCACTTAGTGTTATTATTCTATTTATCATATAACCTTCTGTTTAATTGGATAAAAACCAACTAAGCTTAGAAAGTAATCAAAAAATGAATGGAGGTATACATCACATTTATAAATGTAAGCATTATGGGTTTTATTAATACATGTGATGTAAATCAATGTAACATCGACCTGTTAAATAAAGGAATAAAAAAGGCTGAGCAAATTATCTGACTCAGCCTTTTTACTCTTCAGAACTAGATCATTTATCGCCAGTGAGCATACCGAAGAAGATCTGTCTCGATTCTGGTGTATTGTCTCTATGAGTTTCGTATTTTACATGTGTGTTTGCATCAACTGCTTTTGATAGCTTGATGCTCCAAAGTGCTTTCATTTGATTCGGTACAATTGAATATCGGACATCGATAATACGCAGCTCGTCTGTTGGGTCCTGAGCAATATAACCATTTGAAAACCAGCGGAAACGTTCAATGTCTTTGGCTTGTTGGGAATCTGGGTCTAGCCAAGGCAAATCCCTGCTAACATTCAGTTTCGCAATCGACTCTCCAGGGTATACGTTTACCGATGTGCCAACCCGCACGGCGTCTACATGATATTGAGCCTCTGTTTCGTACACCACTTTCCACACCAAGATATTCGCAAAGCTTGGTTTTGCCTCTAATCGGATCGGCGTGTGTTGTCTTTCTTGCGCTAATTGCCAGCCAATCGTCTCTGCCCTGTCTCGCTGAATCATCCCTAATGTTGGATAAATTAGAGCCCAAGCAAACGCAACACGCGCTAGCCAAGGAGCTCGTTTCAACGCTGCAAACACAAGTAAAATTAAGATGGGAAGCGTATAGACGGGGTCGACGATTGATATGGTGTTCCAAGCAAAACGTGCGTTGGTGAAAGGCCAAAGTAACTGCGTGCCATAAGTGGTACAAGCGTCTAAAAGCGCATGAGTGCCATAACCCAGAGCACAAAACAGCCAGCTTTGTTTGAAAGAAAGCCCGCGCCTTTTTGCAATGAGATGATGCAGAGCCAAAGCACAGATCAAACTGCCAATTGGGATGAAAAAAAGTGAGTGGGTAAATTGTCGATGAAATTCCAAAGCCAACAAAGGATCAGTCTGTGAATTAATCAGTGCGTCTAAATCTGGAGCCAATCCAGAGAGTAGACCTAATACCCCAGCAACAACCAAATGTTGTTTTTTGCTGGCCGATTGTGACAAAGAAGCGCCTAACACGCCCTGCGTTAAAGGATCCATAAATCACTCATTGATAGCATTCCCTTGAATCAAACAAGATACATTTAGCTATAGCAGTGAATTGGGTTAAATAACAATGTTTTATCAAGATAATCATGTTGATAGAGGATACTGATATGAGTGCTTTCTATTAAGCGTTAACGTTAAACGTCTTGCGGAGAAGCCTTGTTCAACAACATTTCCCAATCAGATTTGTCTACCTGGCCTTTGCGAATATTTACCTTGTAATAGCCCTTTTGAGTCAGAGATTTAACTTGAATATACTGTCGAGCAAAGACAGAGTTTTTGATTACTAAGTCCGCTTTAATACCATGTAGATGTACGTCTTCACCCACTAAAGATAGATTGCTTTTAGTGAATCTTGAGGCGAGAGCGTAGAAAGCAATCATAATGATGATTGAAGTAACGAAAGGGAAAAACTGGAGTTCAGTGTGATAAAAGAAGTTAATAGCTAAAGATACTATCACGTAACTTATCGTCATTGATAGAACAACGTTCCAATGTGGGCCGTTGTTCTTAAATGAGATTTCTCGTGCCATCACTTGCTCCTTTAGGTAAGTATTTGACCACATTTGAATATTTATAAAACGTGAACAATCTTATTATGAGCCATGATGCATTAACAGGCGTAAATACGGCGATTGATAGACTCAGATCGCAATTAGACATTTACATGCGTTTTCTCGCACCTAAATGTCTAATTGATAAAAAACTGAATCAATTACGAGCCAGAGGGCGGTCTTTAATTAACGCGCCACCATGCTTGCCGCGATAACCACCAGCAGTATTGAGAAGATTTTCTTAATCGTTGGAACCGGTAAATGGTTGGTGGCTTTTGCGCCCAACGGAGCCGTAAACCAAGAGGTGCACACAATACCCAGCAGCGCAGGAAGATAAACAAAGCCAGCAAAACCGTCTGATAGAGCAAAGTTACTGCTGCCTGAACTGATGTAACCTATCGAGCCAAACAACGCGATCACAATGCCACACGCAGAAGCACAACCGATGGCCTTTTTCATATCGACAGAGAAGAACGTTAATAGCGGAACCAGCAATGCTCCGCCACCAATCCCTATCATGGCTGACAAGCCACCCGTTATGGTTGTCAGCACAGTGAGCACGCCTTTGTTCGGCAGTTTTCGTTCCTTAGGGGCATCATTTTTGCTGCTTAAGAACATCTTGATCGCAATCAGAACCACACTCACGGCAAACACGATACGAACGACCTTTTCCGGTAACAACGCCGCCATAAAACCACTAACCAGTGCACCCAGAGCAACACCGAGCATGATCCAAGGCGCCAGATCCCAAGGCACATTGCCATTTTTGTGGTGAGCGAGCGCAGAAGAGGTTGAAGTAAATAGAATTGAAGCCAACGACGTCGCAATCGCCGCGACAACCACTTGGTCAGACGGTAGAACGTCTAAATACAGTAAAATGCTGCTTAACACAGGAACAATGATCAGCCCTCCGCCAATACCTAACAAGCCGGCTAGAAACCCAACACCACTGCCCAGTAACGCACAGTAGAAAATCAACAACAGCAAATCACTCATTTCATCCATCTCTTAATTAAATTAATCATCTTAAATAACACACTATTAATGTGGTTATATTTCCATCAAGCTAATTAATATAACTGACACCGACTTAGATATTCA
>NZ_AJZD02000140.1 GCF_000272105.2 Vibrio splendidus 12E03 | reverse complement strand
ATAATTGAATTTGGAAGATTGAACTTAGCTTCATTGGAATCGTAAAACTTTTCTACTAAATTTAGTTCGTTTGTCAGAGTTAACGAATTATTTGACTCGTAAGTACTTTTTATCTGGCCTTTTAGAGATATGGCTTCAAAGTTGAAAGTTAGATTTCTCAACGGGACTTTTTGGTCAGAAACATATTTAAGGTAATGCTTACATGCATTTTTGACGTAGCCTTCCCAGTGTGAATAGATCAGAAGAACAGCTGATTTCATTATCAAATGTTCATTACTGCTATTTGCAAGAAACAACAAGTCACCAATTTCTTTCTTTCTCCAATCTAAGTCTTCTATCAAGTGGTCTAGAAATACTTCTAATTTATCTTGCTTGGCCATTAGCTGAAATATTCAATTGTAAATTGGTTAATGTCTTTGTATCTTTTGATCGCTCTTACACCGCGGCGGAATGAATCGGTCACAGCTTGTTCGCTATATATATCTTTGATTAGTTGACAGATTTCGTCGTCGCATTTTTCTTCTAAACTAGAAATGTTTTTTGATATGCCTATAGTTAACATTTCATAGACAGACACGTTGAAACTTCCTCTGAACCTTGTGCCATCAAATTTTTTGAAAGAGCTATCTGATAGTAACCTGTCAAGTAGAATAAAAGTTGCCTTAAAGTCATTAATAAATGCTTCTCTATCAGCAACTTCAATCAATCGAACGGTTTCCTTATCAATGAAATCATCAAGAACAATTTT
>NZ_AJZD02000139.1 GCF_000272105.2 Vibrio splendidus 12E03 | reverse complement strand
TTGTACTTGGCTTTTTCGAGGCGTTTGTACCAGAGGGCGAAGCCTGTTTGATCCCAGTACAACACTTTGATTTTGTCGCACTGTTTGTTGGTGAACAGGAACAGTGCACCACTTCCCAAAGGTAAGTTGGTGTCATTTTCAATAATCGCAGCCAGACCGTTGATGGACTTTCTAAAATCGACGCTTTCACGATACAGATAAATCTCTGGAGCACTGAGCATGCGTTTCATGACAGCGCACCGATAAGCTCTGCCAGATAGGCCGCTGGCGTGTCTTGTGGAATACTCAGCTCAACATCATTGACGAGCAGTGTCATGTTAGCCGTTGCTATTTGAGCTTGATACTTCGTCGTCTTTTCGACGACTTCAGCTTTAACAAAACCAACCGTGTTCGGTTTTGCGATGTGCTTTAACTGTTGGCGCTTAGCGTAAAAAGTGGAGAGGCTCAATCCGTTACGTTCACAGAATAATCGTTGTGACAACTGGCTGGATTCATAGTGTTCGAACAAGATTCGCCATTCTTGGTTAGTGCGTCGTTTGGCCATTTCAAATCTCCTTTGGATTGGAGGTTTGATCTTATTATTCGGGCTAGACGATTAGAATGCGGGGTTTATGACGCGCTTACTACGTTTTGTCATAATGTCACCTGTTAACTTATGAGGTGATGATATCACCTCTAACTAAGTGACCAAATTCACTATGCCACTACATTTAAAGAAAATGGGCTTCCATAGGCCTGTTCTCTTACATAAGCCCCCGCGCGTGACAGACAAATGGATGTGCACATTCCAATTCAGCTTTCTACCATAGGTGTGAAGCGCACAGAACACCCCGATATCGATATCAAGTTGCTTAGCCCCCTAAAAAGATATTGGCTGCATAGCTAAAGAGATGATTGAGAAGAAAACGACTATCCCGAAAGATTGGCCACAGCGTGTGAGGAAGCGTCAAGGTAACGTGTTGATACTCACACTCTGGAAAGAGATGTTGTTGCTTTCGTATCCACCGCTCTGT
>NZ_AJZD02000138.1 GCF_000272105.2 Vibrio splendidus 12E03 | reverse complement strand
CGCCAATAACGCATTGGCCGTGTTGTTCATCACGACGTAATTGGTGATGTTCACAACCAACGGTTTTTGCTCTCGTACTGCGCGCAGCGATTGGATGATTTGTTCAGTTAGCATGGATTAATCCTTATTCGTGAAAGTCGATTTTAAGCTGCGGTTGAGTCATTAAGTGCATTCAAGCCTTGCTGCCAAAAAGCCACTTCCATACGCGTTGCGGTTTTAAAGATATGAACGATGTTCTGGCCGCGCTCGCTGTTAATATCAATTTCAGCCAGTAACTGATTGAAATACTCTGCGCCCGTTGCCACGCCAGACTGGAACTCTTCTCCACCGTACAGTTGCAGCCAGCTTGCGTATGGGTTGCCTTCCAAAACGGTTTCACTGCTTTCTAACAGCGCTTTACCAATCACAGCGTAACCAATGGAACACGGAGCCAGTGCCGCATAAAGATCGACAAGATCACCTGTCATACCCGCATCTAGAACGTAGCGCGTGTAAGCAACTGTGCCGAAATCTTCTGGTTCGCTTTCCAAGTCAGATTCAGTTAAACCCCACTGACCACAGTAAGTCACGTGGTGTGAAATTTCAGAATCTAATAGAGCATGAACACTTGGCAGTGCACGACGCATATCAGCCAAGGTTTTAGCCTTGTAAATTGCCAATGCATAAGCGCGAGCATACTGCTTCAAAAACAGAAAATCTTGCTTCAAGTAATGCAGAAAACACGGCTGAGCAAGAGTGCCGTTCGCCAGCGTTTTAACAAAATCATGCTCGGTGTAATCTTGCCAATCTTGTTGACAGGCTTGGATTAAGTCTTGGTATTTCATGAGATTCCTTAGTCAAAAGTCGGTACGTAGTCAGCGGCTTTTGGTAGTGATTTGATAATGCCTTTGTCGAACATGAACTGTGCGTAATCGTCGTAACGTTTCAGGTCAACCGCTGAAGGGCGAAGTGCAAAACGAGTCAGCGTGTCGTTCCATGCACGTTGGTTAAGCTCGTTGTTCAGCGTATCAGGTGAATACGCAACAAACTCGCTCCATGACTCTTGTGGGTGATTCACAATGTAAGTGGTTGCTTGTTCCAATGCTTTGTTGAACGCTTTGATCGCTTCATCATCATGCTGCTTTGCGTTCGCAACAAAGATAAGCTCATCGTAAGCAGGAACACCGTGCTCTTCTGGGAAGAATGCTTTTGCTTTAAAGCCTTCAAGAGCTAACTGGTTGGTCTCGAAGTTACGTAAGCCACCCCAGATTGCATCTACCTTCCCTGATGCCAATGAAGACGACAGTGCCCAACCGACATTGATGGTTTGCACGTCTGTAAACGCAACATTTTCTTGCGCTAGCATAGTGCCAATAGTCGCTTCTTCGTTTCCTGCGATCGCAATACCGATCTTCTTGCCTTTCAGATCCGCTAGCGAATCGTTCTTGCCGTTATCCAATACCATTAGTGTATTTAGTGGCGTCGCGATAAGGGTTGATGCACGAACTAAAGGAAGACCCGCTGCCACATCCATGGTTAAACTTGGTTGGTAAGTTACCGCTAAATCGACCTTACCTGCCGCGACCAATTTTGCTGGTGTGCTTGGGTCTGCTGGCTCTTGAATTTCAACCTCTAGGCCTTGGTCAGCAAAGTAGCCACGCTCTTGAGCGATCACAATCGGGCCATGGTTCGGGTTCACAAACCAATCCAACATCAGCGTCAGTTTCTTTTGTTCAGAGTCCGCTAGAGCATGACCTGAAACTAGCGAAGCAAGCAGTGCCACTGCACCTATCAATTTGGTATTTTTCATAGTTAACCTTTCCTTTTGAATATTATTATTGTGTTTATAGAGCTAATTTTTAATGAGGTTTGTTTAGATAAATAGCGTTGAGCGAAGCCTTATTAAACAAAGTGTTATTGAGCAAGCCATCACTGGTTCTCCCAAGGGATGGCTTTTTTGAGTAACTTGTCTGTGATGAAATAGAGCGAGATAGACAGCACCGCCAAGATAAACAAGGCCGCAAACATCTCATCAATGATCATGCGCGCATTGGCTTGTAGCATTAAGTAACCTAAACCTTCACTGGAGCCTACCCACTCACCGACGACTGCGCCTATTGGGGCTATCACCACCGCAACACGAATACCAGACGCCAATGTTGGCAATGCTGCAGGAAGTTGGATATAGCGGAGCAATTGCCATTTCGATGCACCCATGGTCTTGGCAAGATCAAGGTAACCTGTCGGTGTATTACGCAGGCCGTCGTAACAACAAGTGGTTACAGGGAAGAAGATAATGATCGCCGCCATAACGACTTTTGATGCAATGCCATAGCCAAGCCATAGCATTAACATTGGCGCAATCGCAAAAACAGGAATCGCTTGGCTAGCAATTAAGATCGGCAACAGCCAACGCTTCAGGGGGTCAAACATCAACATCTGCAAGGCAAAAAACAGCCCCATAGACAAACCGAGCAATAGACCAAGTAAGATCTCCTGCGCAGTCACCCAAGTGTGTTTGAGTAACACATCGTAACGTTCAATAAGTTTTAAAAAGACTTCTGCCGGCGCTGGCAGAATGAAGCTTGGCATCTCGAAGATAACCACCACCATTTGCCATAAACCTAGAATCACAGCACTGCTGATCAGCAAACGCATAACGGGATTCATCTGACGAGGATGTGCTGTGCTAACCTGCGCGTTGGTTGAACGAGCCACAGCTTCGCTTCGCGTTAGATCATTCATAATCACGCTCCAACTGATCCAAGATCGCTTGTTGTAACTCAGCACATTCACCGTCTAACACTCTTGGTGTTGACGTGAGAGGCACAGATAAAGAGTGAGCGCTTGCAGGCGTGCCTTGTAACACATACAAGTTATCCGCCAAACGCACCGCTTCTTGTGGATCATGGGTGATCAACACAACGGTTTTATCTCTTAACAGTTCACACGCTAAGCTCTGTAACTTGTGTCTTGTTACCGCATCCAGCGCAGAGAAAGGTTCGTCCATCAACACCACTGGTTTGTCTTGCATTAAGGTGCGAGCCAAAGCAACACGCTGACGCATACCGCCAGACAATTGATCTGGCATAGTAGACGCGTGACTAGCCAAACCAACCGCAGCTAACAACTCGAGTGCTTGATTGGTTTGCTGTGCTTTATCAGAAGCTGGATTTTGAAAGCGATGACTTAGGCAAACATTGTCGATAACCGACAACCATGGCAGTAACAAGTCTTGCTGTGCCATGTATGCGATGCGATCCGTTAAAGGCAATTCATCAGACGTTGCCAATGTGCCCTGCCACTCCACCTTGTCGTCCAACAAGCCTGCCAGATAACGCAATACCGTGGTTTTCCCGCAGCCACTTCGACCCAACAATACCGTCCACTTACCTGCGTTTAAGCTAAGCGACAACCTAGACAAGGTCGCGTGCTCACTGTCGTTATAACGCAAGGAGGCATTGCTGAGTTGAACACCAACCGTATTAACGGACATTACCGTGTCCAACGAAGAAGTGATTTACAGGCCCATGACCTTGGCCGACTTGTAACTCATCAGCGTGAGCAATCGCGCGAGAAATGTATTGTTTTCCTAGGTCAACAGCGTCTGAGAGCGTGTTGCCTTGCGCTAAGAAAGAAGCAATCGCAGAAGAGAGCGTACAACCCGTGCCATGAGTGTTTTTGGTAGGAAAACGTTTAGCGCTAATCAGAGCAGATGCGGTTGGTAGAATCAGTAAGTCGTTACTGTTCTCATCCTTCTCTAAGTGGCCGCCTTTGAGAAGAACGGCTTTCGCGCCCAGTGCGCGTAAGTCTTCAATCATGCCCTGCATTTCGGCTTCGCTTTCAGGGACAGCTTTGCCTGTTAACGCCGCGCCTTCTGGCAAGTTAGGGGTAATGATGTCTGCCAGCGGAATCAGTTCCTGCTTTAGCGTCGTAATAGCAGAGTTTTCTAAGAGAAGGTCACCACTTGTCGCGACCATCACAGGGTCAATCACTAAGTGTTTAGGTTGGTACTGCTTAATTTTGTCTGCAACGACTTTGATGATTTGCGAATCAGCCAACATGCCGACTTTTACTGCCACGATATTGAGATCAGTAAACACTGCATCTAACTGACTAGCGACATGGTCGAGTGGAATAGGAAAAATGGCGGAAACGCCTTGCGTGTTCTGGGAAGTGATAGCGGTAATTACCGAACAAGCGAAACTACCGGTCGCAGACATAGCTTTAATATCAGCTTGGATACCTGCGCCGCCACCACTGTCAGAACCAGCGATCGTCAATACAATCGGAGTGTTTGTTCGAATCGAACCATCAGCAGAGTGCTGTGAAACTGAGGCTTTTAGCGTTAAATCTTTTGAATTAGAACTGTGTGTCATTGTCGCTCCTACTATCTTACAAGACGTAGGAGAACGAACACCGATCGAAGGAGAAGTCGCAATAAACACATGAAAGTTTTCATGGGTGCAGACGCAGATCGAGTGCTTATAGTTCCCTACGCCAGTGTTAACTGAATCAGGTTCAACGGGTCTCGATTAACGATCTCAGCAAACACCAAATAAGGTATATGCCCCCCGACTATTGATAGCGATAGTAACAGCACTCTCACAACTGAGATACTGATTTTATTCAATTATAAGATTTACCCTAGAATTATCACTAGCAGATTCAAAAACGGCCCCAAAATTGGAGGCCGTATTTATTAGCATGGTAAATCAAATCAGCAATCTAAAATGACACTTGGATGTCTTGACCAACGGTTACTTGCACGCCATTTTGAGCTTCATATATTTCAAAACCATCAGTAACCGGATCAGCATTGTCTTCATCACTGTCGTGTTGCGCAGTACAGGTATAACCCAATGAGTAAGTACCTGGATCAATGAAGCCCAGAGAGAACTCATAGTTAGTCTGTGCTTGGTTTATTGTCACTGATGCTGAAGTGATCGGTTTCACTTCATCACTGCCGCCAATCGGAGCCATGTCAGCTTTAGCGATGTCACCTTCATACAAATAAACCGACTGAACATAAGTATTATCATTTGTAGGATTACAAGCTTCGAAAGTTGTGGTGGCAACAGTACCTTCAATGTTTCCTGTCTCAACCGTATTGATAAGGCTTACAGACGTTCTTTGAATGGTGTAATCAGGGAAAGTCGAACTGTTCTTTAGGCCGCGTCGTAGATCGAACTCGACAACAAAATCATTACTTTGTTGATTCACATTAAATGAGTTGTTGAAGTAAAGCACGCCAGCGTTATCTTCTTTACCCACGCCTTGCGGGCACGCGCCTTCACCTTTCACCGTTAACTCACGATTCGTATCATCATTTTCTACCACGTAAGATGGATCTGTTGGGTGATCGCCATCATTCGCAAACACACACAACTTATAGCTGCCTACCGGAATGACCTCATTTTCAATCAAAGGGAGCGCATCGCTGCCTTGGTAATCCAACAAATTCACACTTGATGGAATCGGATCCTCACCATCTGGCAATGGATCGCCATTTTCATCAACGTAGTCGCCGTTTTCGTCCGTTTTATACACATCATATATCAGTGGCGATCCTCCCCCTTGAGGAAGTAAAGCGACCTTACTGAATGTCACGGTGACGTCTTTAACATCATCAATGGGCGCATCACTCACGCTTAAGGTAATGGGTGTCGTACTGCTTGATGATCCTGAGTCTCCGCCACAACCAACAAGCCCTGCCAACACAAGGCTCGCTAAAGCCGTTTCCTTTAAATATTTCATAACT
Organism: Vibrio splendidus 12E03; assembly: GCF_000272105.2. Lineage (GTDB taxonomy): Bacteria > Pseudomonadota > Gammaproteobacteria > Enterobacterales > Vibrionaceae > Vibrio > Vibrio splendidus_I. Next base: position 4,348 of record NZ_AJZD02000138.1, on the reverse strand, counting down.
CATTTCCTATAAAATCACTGCTCAATAAAGGGCTTATTCGAGTGCCCTCTTATTCTTTTTCTTGTTGTGACCCATAAATAAACAGCGCTATTGTTTGATGTTTATATCCCTACTATTCAGGGCATTCCTCATCCAAAAAAAACTGTTCATCAAGGTGCACATATCAAGTCGCACATAGGTTAATTAAGTCTAGTAAGTAAATTGTCAGTAGCAACACATATTTGGCAAAGGTGCTGTCAATTGTGTTGAAATAGTCGTTGAGTAGAAAATGGGAGTCAGGGATTGAAAGCAACTTGATCAAAGTGAATAATCGCCACCAAGATCAAAAAAGGCCGTTAAGACAGCCTGTTGCTGAACTTAAACGACCTTTTCATTGAATTTTGATTAAGCTAAGACGATATCAGCTCATTCAAACTCACTTATTTTTGAAGTTGCTCTTTAGCGGCTTCAACCTTAGAAAAATCTAGGCCAAGCTCTTCAACTGCTTCTTTGATTAGCGCAGGGTTTTGCATTACCTGACCCATCAGCATTTGAAGCTTATCTTGTGGTAAACCAAGTTGGCTGATTGTCGCCATTGCTGCAAGAGGGTTCTCGGTCAACGTTTTGAATAGCTCGCTGATCTGCTCGTCGCTAATATTGTTCTCTTTCAACATTGCTAAAATCGGGTTCATTTTTTTGCCTTTGAAACACTAAATTAAGTAGGAGCACAGCATACCATCTAGCTGTGCTCGATTGTACTAGCAAGTGAAGCTATGGTTGAACGAGATCTGTGCTTTTCCCAAACGCAAATAATGCTTGGGCTTAACGAGACTCTAATGGGTAAGAACGGTAGCTCCACATACCATACGTTCTCAGTGCGTCACGGTAGATGCCTAGAAGCTCACCACTGCTCGCTTTCTTAAGATCTTCTAGCGGCTTATCTGGGTAAGAAACCGTATCGAAGGTAATGCCCTGAGGGCCAGTTTGCCAGCTAGCAATTTCAAACAGAGTTTGACCACGACGAACATGGCTTGCCGAGCTAATAATGGTCGCGTGTTTAATATCATGACGAGCAAGCGCATAGCTACTGAACAAGGCATTACCTACCGTGCTGGTCGCGTAGTTCTCTTCGATGATGCGATCTTTGCTTACCCCTTTCTCGATAAGCCAATCGGCCATTAACTTACCTTCAGTCTTATGGTTCTTCGGCACGCCGCCGGTTAAGACGATCATCGCGTCTGGGTTAGCTTTAGCCATTGCTAATGTCGTTTCAAGACGCTCAATCAAGATCTGATGCATTGAGCCGTCTGGATTAAGCGCGTAACCCAATGTAACGATCGCGCCATGATCATCGAGCAAGCCTTTATCCGCAGACTCTTTCAACGGTGCTTCTAACACGCGGTCGACCGTCGCAAAAATACGTTTGATGTCTTCTGCTTTGCCTTTGTTCAGGCTTTCCAGTTTCTCCATATGCTTGTTAGATTCACTTTCATTGCCTTCAAATCGCTGCCAAACCGCAAGGTAAGCATGAAGGTCAACATCGTCTGGTGCAACCGTCAGTGCTTGTTCAAACAACTCAATAGCGCGCTCTGCATTCTTGTTGTAGATCTGAGCGTTCGCAGCCGAGATAAGCAAATCGGTACGGTAAGGTTCTAACTGGTACGCTTCTAACAATCGGTTGGTCACAATTTCCATGTTGCTTGGCATTTTAGCCGTGAAGCCCGCGTGAGAAATTCTTGCCGGAGACTTAAACGCCTGCAACGCATCAAGAAGTAATTGGTCGACAACTTGTCGCTTAGTCACCAACTGCGAGTAATCCGCAGAAGCCTGTACTGCGCCATCGTTAGCAGCAAAAGAAAATGGAGTTGCGCCAAAAGCGAGCATGCCACCAAGAGCGAGGGCGATAATGTTCTTTTTCATGGAAAGATCCTGTGTCGTTAAGTGTTCACATCAGATTTGCTCACCAATGTAAGTCTCTAAGATTAAAAAACCGTGAAGCACACCTGAATCTCTAACGTTTATATTCATTTGTTGCATAAGCTGTGGCAGCAGATCACGATTTTGAACTTACCAATAAGCCTGTGTATCGAGATAATTCTGATTTGAACCAGTGCTCAACGTTTTTGTTGGAATATCTGACTGCGGATTTCATACGTCCTATCCCGCCACAAACCACCCATAACAATCCGATCTCCGCATAAAACAACGTATCAAAGAAGCAACTTTAAGCTCATTTTTTCAACGACTTAAGATTCAACATACTGAATCGCGAGATTTTACCCCTCGCTCAAATAACGAGGTTTTAAACACATAGACTTGGGATACGGATCAACAGATTTTCAAACAATTCAAAATCAATTATTGAACGACCGTTCAAGTGGTGCTTTAATGAATGACCAATACAAGGAGTTACCCCATGCTTAAGTTCTATTTTCACCAAACACCCAACCCAATGAAGATCGCTCTGTTTCTGGAAGAGACAGGCCTAGATTTTGAACTCGTTCCTGTTGATACCTTAAAAGGCGAACAACACACGCCGGAATATCGTTTGATTAACCCGAACGGTAAAACGCCAGCGATTGAAGACGAAGGACAACGCGTGTTCGATTCTAACGCCATCCTTCTATACCTATCAGAGAAGACAGGCAAGCTTGGTGGACAACCAGAAGACAGAGCTGAACTGCTCTCTTGGATGATGTTTATCGCGAGCGGCCTTGGTCCATACTCAGGCCAATCAGTACACTTCCGTCATGCGGCACCAGCAGGCCTAGACTACGCTGTGAACCGTTACCTACGTGAAGCACAACGTCACTACGAAGTGTTAGAGAAGCATATGGAAGGTCGTGAATTTATCGTCGGAAATGAGTACACCATTGTCGATGTCGCTGCATGGGGTTGGATTGATAAAGCACCTTTCGTGCTTGGTGAAGAAGGCCTAGAACCTTACCCGAACTTGAAGCGTTGGTTTAACGCAATCAACACTCGCCCTGCTGCACTGCGCGCCCGCGAAACAGGCAAAGACATCGAATTTAAAACCGAACGTGATGAAGAAGCGAAACGAGCACTGTTTCCTTCGAATTATGCGAAGTAAAAGAAGTAAAGTCTGATAATAGGGCTCAGTAGTAACCTACTGAGCCGCTTTTCCCTAGAGTGCCTATAAGTCAAAGTCCCCTCCCTCCTTGTTCAATAACTTCTATCTCTATTCAACAACCCAAACTAACGCATTCATAATTGGCCTAAAATCCGTAAGTAACTGTTGTAAGTCATAAAATACAGATTTAGAGCTACTTGATATGAGATCATAATGATATTCTATATGTCATTAAACATTTCATAGGCTTTGAAACGAGCTTTTAAGTCAATCTAAGCGTGGTTTGTATATGATGGGCATCGAGCACAATGGATATACATTTGTTGTCGATAAAGGCGCTCACAAAGCAGTAAGTAACACAGGCCTAGTAGATAACGACATTCAGAGCTTACCAGGCAAGATGCTAGCGACCAACTCTAACGGAGCGACTCTAAAAGTAAAGGTTATGGGAAGAGTTACGTTAGTGATAAAAGTAACGATGGTATAATTTCTAGTAATATATACACCTAGATCTATTTAGTGTTTCATTATCAAATATTTAAATGGAAAAACGATGGCAACAGAAATCCAAGATAAAATTGTAGAGCAAATAGAAAGCGCATCCCACACTGTTAGAACAGATGGTTATTCTATGTCTATCGGTGAGCTCGTAAATCTATATCGTGATGGAGACCTGATTCTTGACCCTGCGTACCAACGATTGTTTCGCTGGGAAGATCATCAGAAAACTAAATTGATTGAATCAATTTTAATTGGAATACCTATCCCAGAATTATTTGTTGCTCAAAACGAAGACCATACATGGAACATTGTTGACGGTGTACAGCGTCTATCTACAATTTTTCAACTCTTTGGCGTATTAGAAGGGCATGACCCTCTAGTATTAGACACTTGCAATTACATCCCTGCCCTCGAAGGTCAAACATGGGATACGCTACCGATGTCGACTCAACGGTTGATCCGTCGTTCAAAATTAAGCGTAAGTATCATTTTATCTCAAAGTAGTACAGAAGCTCCATATGAACTATTTCAAAGGCTAAATACTGGCGGATCACACTTAACGGCACAAGAAGTTAGAAACTGTGTAATTTTAATGATCGACGCTTCATTTTTCGACATTCTCAACGACCTAAAAAACTTCCCTGAATTTCTAAGTTGTATTTCTTTGAAGGAAGATGACCTTGAAAAAGAAGAACACATGGAGCTCATTCTAAGAACCTTTATTGGTTATACTAATAAAGTTAATTATTCTAGCTATGGATCAATCAACAAAATTGT